>CAIZMS010000048.1 GCA_903934155.1 uncultured bacterium
CAACGCCAGCAGAAGACTCCAGCGTCCACGGACCAGGATATAGAAGGGAGAGATCAGGAAGAGGAGCGGGATCAGAATGATTCCGATCAGGCCGGCCTTGTGGGAAAGGGCGAGAAGCAGGGAGAGGAAGAGGAGGGAGATGAAATTGTAAAGGATGGATTTGAGATTCAAGCGTGAAGAAAGGCGGAGGAGGATGAGGAGATAAAGAGGGAGAAGGGCGAGGAGGAGACCGCGGCCCGTTGCCCAGAAGTTGTAGCGCATGAACACGGGGGAGAGGAGGTAGAAGACGGCAAACCATCCGGCCAGCCGGTCCGAGCCGAACAATCTGCGGCCCAGCATCCAGGCGCCAGCGAGGCCGGTGATCCCAAAGGCAAGCGACAGGATATAAAATCCCCAGTCCACGCTAGTATGTCCCAGGATTTCAATAGTGGCGAGCACCAGGGGTTGGGCGCTGGAATAGGAGCGTGGCGTGAATCCCAGAAGGGAGAGCGGGTGAATCAACCAGGCGATGCGACCCTCTGTTGCCACGCTGCCGGCGAGATCCTGCCACTTGTAGGTGTCGATCCCGGCGATATGAGTGAAAGGCAGGATCAGCGCAGCGAAGATGATGGCCGTGACAAGAAAGGGGCGTGGGAGTGGCTCACTCTCAATTTTCCCCCCGAGGCATGATATCCCGATGGCTATCGATGCCGGGATCAGATGGGCGACCGACAGGGTGTTCGCTGTGATGTCGATGTGCAGGAGGTGCAGGGTAATGGGGACGATGATATTGAGTCCTACCATGACCGGTCCCCAACTGGCCAGAATTCCTGCGGTATGGGAGGTGCGGGCCACTCGCTGGGCCAGCAACCAGGGGGTCACGACAAGCGCCAGAATCAAGGCTCCGATATGAAACACAATCATGCCTTGAAGCCCTTTGCTACAGACCCGAGGTGCTTACTTCCGGCGGCGGCGGGTTTGTCGGCGGCGGACCGGGCGGCGGACCGGGCGGCGGACCGGGCGGCGGATTGGGAGGCGGATTTGGCGGTGGATTGGGGGGTGGGTTGGGCGGCGGACTGGGAGGCGGGGGGCGGTAAATCGGAGGAGGAGGGGCGTTCACGCCCGGGGATATTCCCCCTTTTGAGCCAGCGGTGACTTTGTACCATTCGAGAGACTTCTGGCCGACCAATACCAAGGGGAATTCGGCCAGAGGGGCGTCAAAAGGAAGTGTGCTATAGACGAACATGTCAGGGGCCAGACGAGTGGGCGGTGGCAGGTCATTGTTTTCGGGGTTTTCTGGTGGAGCCAAATCAGTTTTTGTCGATGAGAATTGCGCGACAGGGGGGGGCGCGGAAGGGGGTTGCGGACCGGTTTGTTGACCGTTCGGGTTGGAAGGTTGTCCTTGGGGAGCCGGTTCCGGGGGGGGCGGGTTTCCCGGAGGCAATTCTGGGGGCGACTGCAGAAGCGTCAGATCGGGCATCTCGACATTGGGCATGAAAATCGTGAAGTAGGCCATGATCGAGGCCCCGATCAGGATTCCGATGATGATGACGATGATGGTAAACTTCCGCCTGATTGTCTTCACGCTATTCCCCCGGCCCGGCGATGTCTTTCCTGACCCATCCAAACATTATCCAAGAAACCATTGCATCCGGCAAGATGGATTTCGTAAGGTTAACGGACTGGAGAAGAAATTATGGGCAATATATGGGGATCCGTTTTTCGAGTGACAACCTTTGGCGAGTCGCATGGGCCGATGGTGGGCGCGGTTATTGACGGGCTTCTGGCCCGGTTTGGCCTGAAGGAATCCGACCTGCAACCCCAGCTTGACCGCCGGCGTCCGGGTCAGAGCGACCTGACTACCCCGCGCCAGGAAACTGACACGGTGCAAATTATTTCAGGTGTTGAAAAGGGAATGACCCTGGGCTCTCCGGTTACGCTGGTGATTCGCAACCGGGATACGCGCCCGGAAGATTACGGGGAAATGCGCGCGGCGCCCCGGCCTTCCCACGCGGACTTTACCTACATGGCCAAGTACGGCGTG
>CAIZMS010000049.1 GCA_903934155.1 uncultured bacterium
CGTCATTATACTGGCGGAGTTCCTCTAGGATGGCGTCACGATTACTTTTGACAATGTCGTGCCACATGGCGGGTGATCCGCCCGCAATGCGGGTTGTGTCCCGAAATCCGGGGCCAAAGAACATTGGCAGTCCCTTGTTCTGTGGCGTGCGTCCAGCGGTCGACACCAGCAAGGCGGAGATCAAATGAGGAAGATGACTTGTTTTTGCCACCAAAATATCATGTTCATCAGGATTCAATCGCACCACCTTGGCCCCCACCCCACCCCAGAGGGTCATGATGCCCTGAATTCCCATCTCCGGGGTTTCCAGATTCGGAGTCACTGCGGTTACGGCCCCCTCGTAAAGATCAGTTCGGGCTGCATCCAGACCGCTTTTTTCAGATCCCGCCATCGGGTGACTTCCCACAAAGACAATGGTCGTATCTCGAAAAAGCGAATTCATTTCCCGCACAAGCTCAGCTTTGGTGCTGCCGACATCCGTCACTAGACAGCCGGGCTCAAAGGCCGTCATGCACTCTTTCGCTAGTTGCGGCATGGCGCACACCGGCGTGCAAAAAACAGCCAATTCCGCGCCACGCAGCGCCGCTTGAGGCGTGTCATGAACAGTATCCGTCGCGCCCATATCCAGAGCCAATTTCCGGGTTTCCGCGCGACGAGCATAGGCGCTCACGCGCGCCAAGCCAAACCGTCTCAAGGCGAGGCCGAGTGACCCGCCCATCAACCCTAATCCGATAATGGCAACACGCTTCATGGTCGATATCACCTTTTGAAAATTAGCGAGAAATGACCGATTTCAAAACGGTTTTCAGCACACTCAGGCAACGCCGATTCTCGGCACGGGTGCCGACAGTAATTCGGATATATTCGGGCATACCATAGGGATCCATGGGTCGGACAATAACGCCCGCTCGCTGCATACTGTCAAACACCTGGCGTCCCGCCCCCACTTTTACCAATACGAAATTGGCTGAAGAGGGCACATAGTCCAGCTTCATTTTTCGGAATGAATCCTCAAGAAAATCCAAGCCATCCCGCATCATAAGGCGGGTTTTGGCCACATACTCGTTATCTTCCAAGGCCGCCATCGCTGCCGCTTGAGCCATGGCGGTGGTATTGAAAGGCTGTCGAACCCTCTGCATCAACGCGATGCAGTCCTCAGGAGCTATGGCGTAACCTAACCGCAGTCCTGCAAGGCCATAGGTTTTGGAAAAAGTGCGTAAAACAATGACATTACGTCGCTCGCGGACATATCGAAGGCAGTCGGGTTGGTCTTCTGGTTGAAGCAGCTCAATGTAAGCCTCATCAAAAACAACAACCACATGCCCCGGAACACGACTCATAAAGGTGTCGAGCGCTGTCTGATTCACCATGGTGCCCGTCGGGTTGTTGGGGTTGGCAATAAACACAACACGAGTATCGCGCGTAATAGCCTGAAGCATCGCCTCCAGGTCATGAGTAAAGTTTTTCATGGGTACCATGACGGTGTGGGCTCGAAACAAGTCGGCAACCAGTTTGTAAACCACAAACGCCTTGTCGGCCATAATAATCCCTGTGGAGGCATCCAGGAAAACATGACCGATAAATTCAATCAGCTCGTTGCTACCCGTTCCGGTGATCAGCTGTTCGGGCGAAACATTTAGTTTTCGGCTCAGTGTTTGGCGCAAATAGAAGGCGCCACCATCGGGATAAAGATGCATTTGGCTCGCCGCTTTTTTCATGGCAGCAACTGCCTTTGGCGAGGGGCCTAGTGCGTTTTCGTTCGAGGCCAGCTTGATGATGTCGGCGGCATTCTGAAATCCAAGCTCCCGTGCTACATCCTCGATAGGGCGACCGGGTTCATAGACCCCGAGCCCGGAAACCCATGGCCGCGCCAGTTCCTTGAATGTCATAATACATCCCCTTTTGACTTATTTCGGATATTTGTTATTTCCTGTCCGCTGCCGGATAGGATCCTAGAACCGTAATGAGGGCGCAATGACGCGCAATATCCGACATTGCCTTTTTCACGCGCGCATCCTCGGCATGGCCCTCGACATCCACGAAAAAATAGTACTCCCAGCGTTTACTGCGGCTAGGACGTGATTCAATTTTCGTCATGTTCAATCCGAATTTTTTAAATGACTCCAGTGCCCCGTAGAGGGCTCCCGCCTTGTGCTGAACGGCGAACAGCAAGGATGTCTTGTCATCTCCAGAGGGCGCATTGCGGTCATGCCCGACCACCAGGAACCGGGTCGTATTCCCGCTCATGTCCTGCACATCTGATTCCAGGCTGTCGAGTCCGTAGATTTCAGCGGCCAACTGGCTCGATAAAGCCCCTGCATTTTTTTCCTGAGCTGCTAATTCGGCAGCACGAGCCGTGCTCGCCACAGGAATGATCTCCACTCCCGACATCTCGCGTTGGAGCCATTGTCGACATTGCCCGAGGACCTGAGGGTGACTGTACAGTTTTTTAATCCGTTCCCGGGGTACGCGTGCCAGCAGGCTGTTTGAGATGGGAAGATAGAGTTCCGCGCAGATTCTCAAGGATGTCTCAGCTAGCCGATCCAAAGTAAAGGTTACAGCACCCTCCGTGGAGTTTTCGACTGGTACAACTCCGTAATCCGCCGTTTCCTTTTCCACGGAATCAAAAACATCACTAATGGTTTCACATGAAAGATATTCCACGCTTCCGCCGAACCGGCTTCTTGCCGCCTGATGTGAAAAGGTGGATGGGGGCCCCAGATAAGCCACCTTGAGCTTTTTCTCCAAAGAAAGGGC
>CAIZMS010000050.1 GCA_903934155.1 uncultured bacterium
CCGCGCGGGATGCGTCGCCCCCTCAAACCCGTTGAGAACGTCGAGGCAATAGCCGCCCAGCCCCAGCGTCTGCCGCCAGTCGGCGGGCTGGACGAGGTAGGAGAGCGGGAGCGCCGCCAGGCCGAGCGCGAGAAACAGCAGCAGCACGCGCGTGACCCGGTCTTTCCGCAGGGCGTACCAGGCGACTGAAACCGACGTGGCCCGGGACTCCCGGTTCTCCAGCCGGTGCAGAAACACGCGGGTAATCGTCGCGAGCAACAGCATGCAGCCGAATACGATTCCAAACCGGTCAAGCCTCAAGTTCCCGAACGTGACACCCAGCGTCTTGATGAAGGACAGGTCCAGGATGCGCCCCCACAGCATGGCCCCGACCATGGTCGAGACCTGGACGGTCAGGTTGTAGAACACCGTGCCGAAGACCACCCGCTCCTGGGGCAGGCTCCCCAACACGTAGCGCATGTTGGTGACCACATACCCCTGCAGCCCCGCGATGAACAGGAATTGGGCCAGGATCAGCATCGGCTTCTGGTACAGGGGAATCCCAAGGGCCAGGAGCACCCAGTATGAAATGGTTCCGAGGATCAGGTAGTAAGCCAGGGCCATGACCGGTTTGGAACCGAACCGGTCCGCCAGGTTCCCCCAGATATAGACGCTCAGCAATCCCCCCGCGATGCCGACCGTGTTCATGACCATGAGGAACCGGTCGGTGAGGTGCAGGATGTCCTTCTGGAAGTACACGAAGAAGTAGCCGACGCTCAGCATCAACTGGTGCGCCCAGATCACGTACATCATGCGCCGGAACGGCTTGATCTTCCAGACGTCCTTCATCCAGGACAGGTTCAGTGACTGGAATTCAGGGCGTTCCAGGCGCTTGGGGATGGCGGTGATCCGGCCCAGGAAGGCGAGGCTGGCCCACCCACAGAGGGCGCCCAACAGGAAAAGACTCCCGTAGTTGCCGTGATTGCCCTGGTCGCCCAGGATCCAGCCCGCCACCGCGCTGAAGCACATCTGCCCGAGATTGTTCATCATCTGCTCGAAGGCGAAATAGCGCCCCCGGTATTTCTCGGGGACCAGCCAGTTCACCCAGGTCATCCAGCCGGCGAAGCCCAGCCCCTGGCACATGTCGAACCCAAGCATGATGACAAAGAGGACGGGCAGGACCAGCGCTGCGGGATGACTCAGGACACCGCCGGACAGCGGTGAGGGCGTTCCGCCCGCCGGATGGGCGCCCGCCAGCCAGCCGGCCAGGAAGGGAAGCAAGGCCAGCAGAGTGTGCATCACATTGCGCAGCGCCAGGCTTGTGACCATGGTGCGCTTGACACCCCAGCGCTCCAGGTGCGGGGCGACAAACAACTGGAGGAGCTGGCAGGCGGGCATGCAGGCCATCACCAGCCCCATGAACGTGGGACTGCCCCCGAGATACTTGATGTATAACCCCAGGGCCGGCCCCGCAGCGCAATAGTAGGCACCCAGGTTCAACACGTCGAAGCCGTAGATCCGGATATATTCCGGAACGGCCTGGGCAAAAGTCTTTTCGGCCTGAGGGACGGGAGTGGGACTAGCCATGAGAATATCTCCGGTTGAGAGGGCAACTTATTGTAAACGCTTCATCCATGCTTATCGAAGCTATCCCGAAGCACACAGAAAGTCCACTGATGCGAGCACGGTGTTGTTATACCAACCCAGAGAGATTGAGGGTTAGGGGTAGGTTGAGCCAACAGGTTGCCTGTCCCCGTCGCCCTTGGGATCATTTGGCCTGCCTTACCATAACCGGCCCCAGTAAACCGGCTGGCATTAAGGGCGTGGAGGACTTGATCGTTCTGTCGGTGAGGAAGGTTTGAGGATTTTGAATCCCGGGTTGCGCATCGCCCACCAGGCGGTTGTTCCAGGCGTTGACGACGGTGATCGCCAATTCGTTTGCCCCCGGCTTGACGGCCTTGGAGATATCCAGCGAATACGGCTCTTTCCAGACAATCCCAACCTCCTGGCCATTGACAAAGACTTTGGCGATGGAATGGACTGTCCCCAGATCAAGGGTGATGCCGCTTTGAGGCCGGCCGACTTGGAAGGTGTTGCGGTACGTGGCCTCACCGGAGAAATACTTGATGGCCGGATCGGCGTTTTGGGTCCACGAAGCCAGCGTATCGAGTTTGACTTGTTTGCCGGGGAACTCCAGCGTCCAAGGACCGACGATCTCGCTGGTTTTGACTGGCGGCGTCGTGACGGCGACGCGTCCGGCATCGGCCTTCCTGCGGAAGAGGACAAAGACGGAGGTATTGACGTCGAAGTTGATCGGCACTTCCACCCGGCCGTTGGCCAGATTGAACGCCGGGGCCTCCTCGACGCGTCCGGTCTCCGGCCACCACAGTTCGGGCATGCGCCCATCCACCCGGAACGAGACAAGCTCTGTTCGAGCGGCGTTCTTTTCATTGGACAGGAAGTAAATGTCGGTCTCGCCGTCTTGGCGGTGCTTCCAGAGAATGTCTTGGGGGCAAATCACATCGGCCGACAAATTCAGCTTCTTGAAGGCCTCCTCAAGGCGGTCGCCGGTCATCACCCGGCCCGATCCCCACACCTCACCGGCCAGTTTTTTCACTTCCGCATCGCACGCCGGGTACCCGGCCATGCTGGGGGATCGTTCCGGCGCAGACCCCAAGACCGCCCCGCCATCGGCGGCGAGCTTCTGGAGTTTTTTGAGTAGCGCCGGGCGCATGGTCTCGGAATCGGGCAATACCAGCAGACGGTAGCTCGTGCCGTCGGGTAAGACGAATCGTCCGTTCCTGACCGCGAGTCGGTTCTCGATCACGTCGGCGTTGATGTAGTCGTAGTCGTGTCCCGCCGGCAGTGCGGGTTTGCAGAGGCCGGTCATCTTGGGCGTGTCCTCGGTGATGAAGTAGGCCACATCGGCCACCGGAACTCCGGCCTGCAGCATCACGCTGCAGCGCCGCTGGTAGTCGATCCAGGGTTTGGCATACTCGAACCAGGTGTTGTGGCGGTTGAACTCCGTGCCGAATGCGGCATTGATGCCGGGGCGGCGTTCGTCAGGCTGGTGGATATAAACGTGCAAGACGAACTGGTTGATGCCCTCACACAAGGCCCAGTCGCCCAGGGCTTTCAAATCGCGGGGGGTGTTCTGGAAAACCGGACCCCAGGTGAACGCCTCGGAATAGACCACCGGCTTACCGTAGATATGCGCGGCCGACGAGGCAGCGCGCACCTCGATCCTCCCCAGTTCGAGGCCGGGCCAGAACTCTCCCCCGATCTCGTCGCTGGCGCCAGCGTATTTGAGGAATTCGCTTGGGAATCCGCAGTGGCCGTAGTTCTCCAACCAGATCTTCAAGCCGTGCTCATGGCAGAGATCACGGAAACCGCCCACATAGTCCTCGACTATGCGATCGGCCACCATGCGGCGCAAATCCCAGAGGAAACGATCGGACAGATCCACGCTCCCAACCACCCGGCCGCTCAAGGCCGGCAGCCATTTGAGCGGATCATAGCCGTAGCGTTTTTGAAAATCGGCGACGAAATCATCCGTCCAGTTCTGGGATCCCTTCTCCCAACTGTCGACCACCACGTGCTTCCAGGACTTGCGTTCGGCTTCGGGGAGGCGTCGCAGAAGCTTTCCCATGTAGGAATCGAAATGCGCTTTCAAGGCGGTGCGGCTCATTTTGTCCACCTCAGGGCCGGTCGCCTCTTTGGGAGCGGGTCCGTTAAAGACCCCGGTAGGAACCATGCCCGCCCGCAACACGATCCACTCGCCCGCCGGGACATCCCAGCGCAAGGTGCCATCGGCGGACATCTGCCCGCCAAGATTCACAACCCCCTCCGTCGGGATCACCGGCACATTCGGCTCGGGTTGCTGCGGCCAGGTGTAATAGTCATAGGACGGCAACGGCTTCTCGTACAACTTGAGCAGCGACTTTTCCGCGTAGTATTCGACCTTGGTCGCCGGCGAGAGCTGGATATCGCCCATCTTGCAGGGCTTGGAAAACTTCAGCCGGAAATAGCGGGCGGCGGTGGCGGGGAAGGAGACCGCCACCGGGGCGAGTGGAACCGGGCCGGTATTGATCCACCCCATGCGGTTGATCGGGAAGGCCTTTAACGGCCGGTAATTCTGGCCGTCGTCGGATACTTGCAACTCGGCTGTGGTTTTGACGGCCTCAGCGGGACGGATCGTGAGGCTCCGGGCCGTGAAGGGCGAGGGCATCTCGAATTGAATCTCCTCGGGCGTCTTCCGGGTGATGGTCGCCCGCCGGCCTTCCTCCGCGGGAACGGGGAAGGCGATCACCGCCACATCCTGGAACTGCTGGGCCGGCGCCGGCAGCTTGCCCTCAAACTGTTGCGGACCCTTGAGGCGGGTTTCCGGCAGGACGACATAGCGCATGGTTTGTTCCGGCTTGACCCACGGCCCGCCGGACTGACTCCAACCCGGTGAA
>CAIZMS010000051.1 GCA_903934155.1 uncultured bacterium
CCAACCAGTCAGCCATACAATGGCTTCTATTGCCGGCATGTGTTTTACAAGGTGACCCCAAAATAGGCCAAGAATTGCTTGACTAGAGATGCCGATAAAAAGCGCCCACCATCCTATGACGATCCAGGACGAATTGTTCGCCAACCGCCTTGCGACAATAATGGTTGGCATCAAATATACAATGAGTTGAGCGCCAAGAACAGCAAGGAAAGCTAGGATTTCGAATATCATTAAATGCGTTCAGCTTGTTTTGAATTGATATGACGGATGTGGGCCCAGACACCGAGTTGATAAAGGAACCTACCCATCGTCAGAAACGGAATAAACAACAACCAACAACGGTCGGCACCACGCATTTCCCACGCATGCAGGACAGTGGCCGCCAAGGCATAGGGTAAGCCAAACAACGGATAGCTCCATGACTCAGTCATTCGAATTGCAAGCCGACCGCTTAGACCGAGCTTCAGGTGATGCTTGTGCTGCAAGGTGAGACCACTTAATCGACCGGATCGATATGCCTGGCGCATAATTCCCATGAAATGGCCCCGATTATGCTCGTGTTGGACGGTGACATTTGCGTCAAAGTAGCTAAGCCATCCGGCATCTTCGAGGCGGAGCCCGAAATCCCAATCCTCCGATGCCAACAGCGAAGTATCAAACCCATCCACTTTTCTGAAGACATCTGGCCTGACGGCGAGCGAGGCGCACCCAAGGTGACGATGGCTTGAAAACACCTGTTGGGCAGCTGAAAAAAGCACAAAATCCGCGCAACGGCTCCAGAAATCGGATTTACTGCTGACAACCCTGCACCCCACCACCGCCACATCGGGGTTTGCTTCCAGGGTATCTCGTAACTTCTGAATCCATTCAGGGGGAGGGATGCAGTCGTCGTCGAGAAAGAAAAGCATCGCCCCTCGCGCCTGAGCCGCCCCGATATTTCGCATTTTTCCGGGAGGATAGAGCACTCCGGTTTCACTCCACAGGAGAGGCAGGTCGACACGCAGGTTAAGTCCGGCGGGGCGATGAGGAGTGGCTATGATAATTTCCATGACGCTCAGAGGGATCGTTTGATTCGCCAGGGCCTCAAGCACCTGAGGCAAACGGTCCGGCCGTGCGCAGGGAATGACGATGCTGAAAAAGGGAGGGAAGTTGTTCATCTTATGGCTTAAGGTTGTAGCGAAGGATACCTGTTTTTGCCAACAGCCAGCCGAATACGTAGGCCAGGTAAATTCTGGCTTGAATGCGCCGGGGCATGCGGGCCATCCCGATAGCGGCAATGAAATTTGTGGCTACTCGTGAAACAACGTTCCGGTGTGATGGCCCGGCGACCGAGCCGGTATCAGACTTGACGCTCCCCGAAGGTGTGGTGTTTTGCAGGATGACGTCCGAAACACCTCCCCAGAAATAGCGCCGGTAAAACCAAGCCGGTCGTGTCCGGTCAGGCGTGACGTGGTGAAGCATGCTTACACCCGGTTCATAAAACAGATATCCACCTTCCTTCCGGAGGTGAAGATACAACTGACTTTCCTCGCCGGATAGAAGGCAGCCCTTTTTCCGCCCCAGTCTTTCGTCAAAGCCGCCGATCCGGGAAAGCTGACTTTTGGGATAGAAGGAATTACCGCCCATCAACCACTCATGCTCCTCAATTTTGCGTGGTACCGTCCCCCAGTTTAAAAACCCCAGCGGAATACGCAGGGGTGCGTTCATCCAGACGGGCTCAGGTGATTCCCACAGCAGGCGAATGGGGCCGCCCACGCAGGCGGGCGCGGGGGATTGGGAGTGGAATGCGTGGAGGGCTGACTCGAGCCAGGATGGATCCGCAATGCCATCGTCGTCCAGATAGCCCACGTAGGCCGCTACCGCCTGCTGCCAGCCGGTATTCCGTGCCCGGGAGAGTCCGATCACGGGTTCAAGACTGTAGCGGACACCGTGTTTGGCATAGGTTTCACACAGCTCGCGGGTGGTATCGGTCGAGGCATTGTCGATCACCAGAATTTCATAACGTTCCCGGGAAAGGGTCTGGGTTAACAGGCTCTCCAGGCAAAGTCGCAGATAGTGAGCCCGATTACGGGTACAGACAATAGCTGTGATCTCAGGTAGAGGTGGTTGCATCAGATTAGCCTTTAAAAAAAAGAGCGGTTCAACGCTGCTCGCAGCAGGGCCGCCCCTTCACGGGGTGAGGTCAGTCTGGCACGACGGTGAGGTGACGCGAGGTAGCGTGCCAGCATCCATGCGCCCAGGGGACCGGCGTGATAACAGGCGCTGTACCAGATACCCGAAACCACACGGCGGAATTCGCGTGCGGGGTAACGCTGAACCTGATCATTTGCTGCCCCCAGTGTCTGGAGCCATGCTTCGACCCGGATCAACTCCTCTCGCCGGCCAATGGGAACCCCACGGCCCCGTCCAATGTTCCGGTGAAATTCAAGTGTTGCGGCATCGGGGTTGAGTTTGAGTGCGGTCAGTTCCCGGGCCGCCACACGAGCGGCATTGGCATCCATTTCAGACCAAGCCGCCTGCGTCACTCCGCCCGGGTGGACGCGGTAGTGCAGCACGACGCGGTTGAGATTGGCGCAGGGGAATAACCGGATGGCCCGGCTCCATAATTCATAATCCTCGCAGTGCCGAAAGGCGGGATCGAACGTCAACTGGTTGCGCAGAAAGGCATCACGCCTCAACATGACGGTCGGGTGGATAAAGGGACTATCAAACAAGGCATAACTTTGGATCTCCCCATGGGAAAGGGGGGGGCGGAAGAGAAGCCCCTGCCGGGTCCCGAAGGCACGGGCCAGTCCCCCGCACAGACCGGTATCTGGGTGGGCTTCAAGATAATCAAACTGGATCCGGAGCCGGTCTGGCAGGGCGATATCATCCCCATCCATTCGGGCCACATACGCCCCCTTGGCCTGGCTCAGGCCAAGATTAAGCGCTCCTGTAATATACAGACGGTCCCGGCTTTCGATGAGGCGCAGGCGCGGATCCTTGAACGCCTGGAGAATGCGGACCGTGTCATCTGATGAGGCATCGTCGATGACCAGACATTCGAAATCCGTGAACGTCTGGGTTAATATACTATCCACCGCCTCCCGGATGTGAGCGGCTCCATTATGGACGGGGATTACTACTGTGATTTTAGGAGAAAGGGGTATCATGATGATGCCCAGTCCCGGCGGACAGTGCCCCGTTTGCCTGTTAATGATTTCATGTGAGTAACGATTCAAAAATCATTTTATGCCGCTCTAACCAGGGCTGGACATCGAGATGTGACACGGCGCGCTGCCGGGCTGCCGATTGGAAAAGAGAGGGGGCTCCGGCGATCTGGTACAAGGCCTCAGCCAGCTCCGCGGACGCGGGCGGATGATCTTTTTCGAAGTCGACTGGGCCAGGGATGCCGATGCCCGCCGCTTCGCCCACCAGTTCAGGCACGCCGCCGGTGGCTGAATAAACGACGGGGAGTCCGCACGATAGCGCCTCAACGACGAGGCGGGGACAGGGGTCATTGTATTTTGTGTGCAATAAGACGTGGGCCCGTTGCATCAACGGGACGGCAGCGGTCTGGGCGTAGGGGCCCACGATGTCGACCGCCTCTCCCACCCCGCATTGAATCGTATAGGCACGTAACTCCGCCTCGGCAGCCCGGGTGTCGGTGCGCCAGGCGCAACGTCCCGCGATGACCAACCGTGCCTCGGGGAGGCGCGGCAACAAGCGGGCCAGCGTATCGACGGCCACCTGGGCGCGATAAAAAGCGCCATGGCTACCAGCCAATAATATCACAAATTGGCCGGGGGCGGGATCTGTCGTGGCGGGCACAAAAATCCGGGTATCGACCGGATTGTGCAACACCTCGCTCTGGCAGTTCGCCTGCCCGAGATAGCGGTCCGCATTGTCCTTGCAGAATTGGCTCTGGTAGACAATGTGGTCGGCTTGCATCAGTAGCCGCCTCAGGCGGTTGTTCTCCCTTTCCCAGCCTTGTCCGAACCAGCCCGGATACGCCACGCCGTTTTGGTTAAGCACAAAACGTGCGCCGGCACGGTGGGCCAGTCTTGCCAGGCGTGAGGCAAACAAGGGGGGGTAACTGCTGATCAGGTAGAGCAGATTGGCGCCCTGTGGCGTGTTCGGGTACAGGTGTTGCAGATCCTGGGCTTTTATAATGCCGCCATAACCCTGGTCCGTGGCGGTTGGCAAGCGGGTGAAGCCGTAAAAGACCCGGGGCTGAACGCGAGCCGGGGTACGGGGGTGCCAGCGGAGAAGGTCACGCGGCAGCGTGGCTACCCACAGGCCCATGGTTTTCAAGGACGCCGTCATTTCAATTTATACCCTTTGGAATCGAGAATTTCGCGCAGGTAGGTTGCGTGGGCCGGGGCAATAACATCAGTGGCATAATGGGTGCGAACGACCTTTGCCGCAGCCGCTTCTTCTTCGTCCCAGCGTATGGCTGGCCTCAGCACACGGTCGAAGGCTTCACTCCAGTCTTGTTCGCAATTGCAAAGCCACACCCCGTGTCCACCCGCACGCGTGGACACGTCCTGATAACTGGGGATCGGGCTGGCCAGAGCGAGCCGGCCACAGGCCATGGCCAGGGTGATCTTCCATTCTGTATGGCCCAGGTTATAGGCATTGTCGAGAAATCGGGGAGCGAGGCAGATTCCCGGCCGCTGGGCGTAAAGTGCAAGAAGCTCGTCAAGGTTGGTATACGGTACCCATTCGTGTTCAATATCACCCAGTAAACGGTCAAAACGCTGTTTGACATCCGGCTTCCAGGTGTCCAATGCGTTCAGGGAATTGGTGATTAACACCAGCCGGATGTGATGGGCATAATGGCGCAGGGTGGTTTCAATAGCGAGGAACTCGAACAGTTTATTGGCCTGTCCGCTCCAGAAAAAAGTTTTTTTCCCGGATCCTTCTGTCATCGGTACGGGGGTTCGCACGAGGCGAAGATTGACGTTATCCGGAATCCATTTCACCCGGGGCTGGAGGGGTTGGCAACACTGTTCGATATAGCGGGAGTCAGCAATCACGGCTGTGCAATGCCGGGTCATCTCCTCCGCGTCCTTCTGTTGCGCCTCAGTGGGGGCCATTCCGTCGTAATAATAGGTCCCTTGCCGGTTGTAATAATTCACATTGGCATCAAAGACCGTAGCCTTCCCGTGCCGTTCGGCGCGGACACGAAGCCGGTTTTCCCGTTCTCCCATCGCTTTGATGAAGACGAGGGCATCATAGCGATGCCAGGGCCGGTAGAGTTCATAATGAAGCCCCAGTGCCGGCCGGGCGTTGACCCAGTCGGCAATCCATCCGAATCGCATGAGGCCAAAATCCCCCCCCGTCATGCGGTCAGCATGCAAGAGCCGGACCTCGCGAAGTTGGTGCCCGATGACAAACCCGATCCGATTCATTGAATAGGCCCTCCAGGAGGGGTGGCAACGCGGTCGGGCGTGAAGAAGGGGCGGGTATCCACAGAGGTCCGGTCGCCCTGCCGATAGCTTTCCTGCTTGTAATTCGAGCAGGGCGTTTTCCCGGAAATGAGGGTCGTTATCCGACGCAGCCCGGTGCGCCAGCCTCCCGCCCATGACTCGGAAACATTGGGGCGGGCGGTGTCCTGTTGACCTTGTAAAGAACTGCGGCGGACAAAGGCCATGTGGAGACAGCGGAAATCGGACTGGTCCCAGGAGGTGTGCTCAAAGGTTCGATAGTGCCGGGTTTCAGAAAATCCCTGTTTAAATTTCACGTCACCGCCATGCAGGCGCTGGGCACATCCTTGCCAGGATTCGATAGCCGCGAAGTTGAAAAGTTTGGTGGCCGTCCGGCTTGGGGGACCCATAAAACCGGTTGCTGTGGAAGTCGATTCATCAAATGCCTCACAGTGGAGGGTGTGGCCAACCAGGCGCCAGTTCGCGGCATAACGGCCAGCTAAAATATCGTTCCGCAAACGGGCCAGTCCGTGTGGGTCGTATAGTTCGTCCCCATCCACGCCGAATACCCAAGTGTCCGTACCTGCAAAGCCCGCAATCCGTTGATGGGATTCGGAGGGATGGGCAATAGAATGACATTCCACTATCGGGCACGACTGCTGCCAGTGGTGAAGAATTTCCTGTGTGCGATCCCGTGAGCCGTTGTCCGTCACGATGATCCGGTCGCAAAAGCCCTCGATATTCCTGAGGACCCGATCGAGAAACCGGTCTTCATTTCGGATCAGAAGGATGGCAATAATGTGTGGCATTGTCGGGTGGAAGGGACGGTTCTTAAAGCAGGATCCGGGTGGAAAAAATGTCGCGAAGTGAGAACTGGCGGGCCGGACGCCAATACCGGGGGCGGCATAAATTCCAGAGGATGGCTGGGATTCTGGCGGGAGTAGGTTGATGCCAGATGCACCAGCTCAGGCGCCCTGCCTGGTGGATCACACAGTGCCGGAAACACCGGAATGCCCAATCAATCTGGGGCTCGGATTGGGCGTCATGCCAGATGATGCAGGCACCCTCCCTCGCGTGTTGTGCAGCGAAGCGGAATGTGCCGCTACGTCCATAGCTGGTTTCGTGCGCCGAGCGGGGCCCGTCCAGGAAAAAGAGATCAAACGGAGGGCCGGAATAGGGCACCGGATCTTTGGCAACGGATCTGGGACCTGGCGGCGTAACATCATAGGCACGGAACTCGATTTGGTGGGACCAGGGTTGCGCGGCGCATTCGCGCCGGACCATCTCCACCCAATCAGGGAAATTATCCCAGGTGATAATGGAGGTCTGGGAGTGTTTTGCCCAGAGGCAGGTACTGTTCCCTGAGCCAAACTCGGCCATCAGCTGCGGTTTGTGCTTCGCCAACAGGGCAAGCATAAGGGCCTTTTCTGCAGGCGGATAAGAAAAATCATCAATGGTAAACGGGCGGGGAGCTGGTTTCATTGTTTAGTGTCCTTTTAGTGGGGGGCGCTGCCACGGCGTATCAGCCGGGCGATAAGAGTTGCATAAGCCATGCTCATCACATCCCCGTCAGGGGCTGAGGCGAGAACTTTTTTCCGGAGTACCGGGTACTCCTTTTGCAGCCGTTGGACAGCCGCTAACAGGTCATGATTGAATGAAATGCCATAATTGCGGCCTGCCTCAACGATGCCCCCGCCGTTTTCGTGATAGATCATGGGGAGTCCACACTGGGCCGCTTCCACATGGTGCATCCCGCAGGGTTCCCACAGGCTGGCGGTGATGTGGGCATGGCACTGCCGCAGGAGTTTCGCTAAATCGTGATTGTTGGCGGGCGGGAAGGTTTTGGCTGCACGCCAGTGAAGATCGGCCGGCCAGCGCCCAATCACCCGGAATTCCACCCCGGGGAGATCGCCGTTAGCGATGAGTTGGTCAAGTTTTTCATAAACGGGAAACCCTTTCATCGGGTTGTTGGCCCAGTGATGGGTGGTAATACGGAACGGTTCGCCGGGTTGCCAGGGTGTGTTGCCAATGGGATGAAAGATGGAAGGATCGGCCCCGTTATAGATGACGCTATGCGGTCGGTATGCGTCAAAGCCCCGGGCGAGAAAGTAATCCCGTAGCCATTCGGAAATATACACCGTGTAATCCGCATCCTGATTCGCTTCCTTCAGGAGGCCGTCCATGAATCCGGTGTTTTTGCGTTGGTCACACTCATTGATGCGGTGGATGATTTGGACGGCGGGGTGCTTTTGTTTGAACGCCTTGATGGCCTTCGATCCAAAAGCCTTGCTCTCCAGATCCTCCCTGGGATCAATCAGAACAATCACATCCACGGGTGCAGTCAGGTGATACTGGACACGAAAGCCCCGCCGCTTCAGGCAGGTTTCCAACTGTTGGACAAAGACGCTGCTGCCCCCCCAGGGGCCGTTCACGGGCCGCATGTTGATGGCCACCGTGGCGAGGGGCGGAATGCCTATGCGGCCAAGGCGTGTGGCCACATTCCCGAGCGTCAGTGCACTTTTTTCGCAAATGGATTTGAGAAGCGGATTCATGGTGTTGTCCTCATTCCCCGCGTGTCTGAAGGCAGGAAGCCGGGAGCAGCGGTTTCAGTACGTGTGTCAACGCAGTCAAAGAATGGATGGCCACGTAACGGCGGCTACCGTCAAGCCGTTGCGGAGATGGGTGTGCGGTTTCATGCAATAGCGCCGTGATCAGCGCGGGGCCCCGGTCGAGCTCGTGGGCCGGCACGGTGGCCCCCAGGTGGAAGGCACGTACCCGCTCCCCGATGCAATGCTCCTCACAGGAGATAACCGGACGTTGGAAGAATGCCGCCTTGGCCAGGAGATTGCTGCTATGCCGGAAGTTGAAGTAAGTCAGAAAAATGACGGCACTGGCCGACACCAGCGCATTGAAGCCTGACTCGTCGGGGATGGCTTTGAAACACGCATAGACATTCGGACGTGGGTGCAGCTCATAATTCCGTAGTCGGAGGAGTTCGCTCGCGCTGAAGGATGCCTCCTGAAGTGGGCCGCACAGGGCAAAGTAGACACCTGCTCCTGCCATTTGATCCGCCCAGTCCAAAAAAGTGAGGACCCCTTTGCGCTTATCGATCTGTCCAAATAGGCCTACGACAGGACGACCCTGGGCATAGGCTGTCAGGGCGCGGACCTGCTCGCCGGGCGAGTCTGGCAACGAGGTATCACAGAAATCCGGGGATGCCCAAGCACGGATGTGCGGGTTACGGTGGCGCAGACAATCTACAACCCCTTCATCCAGAAGATAGACGCCCTGACAGCCTTGTGACCGGAACAGGAGGTCCGGGCGGAAGCTGCGCTGAATGCGGGGAGGCAATGGACCGGATCGGAGGTATTTCGGGCTAATATACAGACCGGACCATGAGTACGGGAAAATATACCGGTGCAGGAGTGAAAACAGGTAGCTGTCCAGCGGCCCGAAGAAACTGCGCCACCCATGACTCCGGTACAGATAGGAGTCCAGCCACACGAAGAAAAACAGATCGTCTTTTTGCGGCCTGTAACCCGCCTGATTCAGTGCGGTTTTGACCGAGCTCCAGCGGCGAAGGATGGTTGTGAGATGATATTCAGTCGGCGAACGAATTTCAGCCCAGTCCAGTTCCGGGATCTTGATGACGGGACTGTCAGCAAGGCCGTCTCCGATTCGCGCGGGATCGGGATAGAGGGTGATGACCGTGGCCCCCAGCGCAAGAAACGCGTTCCGGTAGGAACGGGTATACGTTTCATTGTGACCGCTGGTGAGGGGATTGACGACAAACACTCTCATAACGATACCAGCGAGACGGTTTCTTTTGGGGGGACGGTACGCAGGCAGGCCCAGTGTTTACGGAGTTTTTGCCAGACGGAGCGCTTCCTGAAACGGATCACCGCTTCAGTGAAGAGCGCGGGCCAGTTTGAGGCAGTTATTGCCGGCTGAATGTCACAGATTTGCAGGCAGGTGGCGCGGGCCGCCCGCCCTATTTGTTCCCGCACTGCTGGCAAGTCTGACAGGGGTGTCATGATTTTCCTGAAATCTTCAGGGAAGGAGGCCCTGTCCAGGATAAAGCCGTTTTCGCCATGGGCGATCATTTCAGGGACAATGCCAACCGGGGTTGAAAACACAACACAGCCTGAACTCATCGCCTCCATGATCGGATAGGGCCCCCCTTCTACGGTGCTGGTGCAGAGATAGACATCCAAGCTTGAGAAGAACTCGGGCATGGCCTCCGCAGGCAAAAAGGATTCCAGATGGACCGTATCAGCAAGATCTGCCGGCACATGGGCCGGTGTCCAGGCCCGGCCGGCAACACGCACGTATAATCTATTTTTCAAGGACGGGGCGACCGCACGGATTGCCTGCCAGAAAAGATCCAGCCCTTTTCTGGCAGCGGGAATTCCGGCATAGCCAATGACGAGGGTATCGGAAGGAAGCTTCTGACTGGTCCGCCAGGGCTGTGTTGCGCGCGCACAAGGGATGTATCGCGCCGTGTCGAGGCTATACCAGATCCGCCGGAGCTTCGTTGCAAGTGAGGGATGCTGTGCCGCAAGCTTCATCCATTGTTCGGAAGGGACAGCAATCAGGTCGGCATGTCGGGATCGATCCAGAACCAGATCCCAAGCTCCTTCTGCGTGATGTAATACATAGAGGCAAGGCCGGGTGGTGATGTTCCCCCAGGCATAAAAGGCGCGGGAGGAAAGAAAGCAGACTACATCGGCACACTTCTGCTGCACGAGAAAAGAACGAAGAAACCCAGGACTTTGCGAGTAGAGCATTTCGAATACCAACGAGCGCCCCAACTGCTCAATAAGATGTAGTGATATAGTCCCAAGCGCCCAATCAGGGGTGTCACAGACGAGTAGTATTTTTACTGTCTTTGTATTCATACTGCCGGCTTTAGGGTTCGATTTGTCATCGGTTACGCTACCTTTGGTTCGTGAATGACACCAGACTTTATGAGCCAATCCTAGGTCTTCAGCCACCGTGGTCGGTTAAATCCGTGACGCTGAAAAGGATGATGGGATCATTCAGCTTGAAGTTGCATACACTAAGACGCCATGGCGGTGCCCGGAGTGTAGCCGGATCCAGCACCTTATCCAGAAGGCGTGCGGCTGCCGCAACCTTGCCGGCTTCAAACGGGACGTGCTTTTCCATTTTGGAGGTCTTGATCTTCATCCCAATTTTAACCCAATGACAAATCACGCGCTAAAGCCGGTAGAACCTGTACGACTACAGCAGCGCATGCAAAAACACCCAATGAAAACAGCGTGATGATCTCTAAATCCACAAATGACGGTAAACAGGATTGTTGGTGAGATGTACTTGGTCGCCCCCCCCGGGGGGGCAAGAACTTCTCAGGTTATGTAATCGGCGCATTTAGCCCAGCGTTGTTTGTCTGCAAACCACCTGATATTTGTGGCCGGCTGGATATACCCTAGTGAAGGTAGTACTCTTAGCGGCCATAGGGCGGAGAATCCGTTTCGCCTGATCCATGAATCCAATCCACCACAGTGTCGCCCTCCCTCGCGCAAAAAAACCCGCTCCACTTCCTCGGAATAGATGTGAGACTGCTGCTGTGAGCGCTGATTTCCGTGCAACCGGAAACCACCTAACATGGCCTGAACACCAACCAAATCTGATTTCTGAAAAAACCTTGCCCACAGTTCAAAATCGCCAGCTAGCTTATATTCTGTATTTAATCTCCCGCCTGACGCTTCCCAGAGCGCTCGATTCCAGAAAGTCGATTCTTGCTGGATATAGTGACGAGAATAACAAGTTGGATTAACGGTATAGTACCCCTTTTTAAAAAAAGCTTTCGAGAACCCCTGCTTCGGTTTTACCGAGTACAGTACACCCTTGGCATTCCACACGCCGGGGAGGAGGCTGGTAATCCACGACACATCCTGAAACTGTGAAAAAACATCCGCTACTGTTTGGAATGTCCACGGAAAATACAGGTCATCCGCGTTGATCCAGGCCATGATTTGGCCGGTGGAGCGGGCAAAACCCTTGTTGATGGCATCGTATTGCCCCTGGTCCGGCTCGCTGCACCAATAGGCAAGGCGATCGGCATATTTCCGGATGATATCGACCGAGCCGTCGGTGCTGCCCCCGTCGATGATTATGTATTCCAGGTTGGGGTAGTTCTGATCTAGAACGGAGCGGATTGTTTGCTCTAGAAAGGCGGCCTGGTTGAACGATGGGGTAACCAGGGATATCCGGGGCAAGGGTGCCGGGGTGTTAGTGAAATCGGGTGGGGGAGTTGTCATGGGAATAGTGTGATTATGGTGTCGAATATCACGCATGATCTGTCTTCTTTAGCGATAAAAAACAGTGAAAAAGCACATTCCAGACGTGACGATTGAGCAGCAAGAGTGGATGGTTAAAAAGTCCTTTGCGTAAACGTTTTGCGCAAACAACCCAATCGCGCGAATGAAAAGATACGATAATATCGTAGAAAGCATTCATCCGAGTCCGTCGAGTCTGCATCACATGCCAGCGATATCCTGCCAGCCAAAATGGTGATGGCAATTTCAGTGGGGTTACAACCAGGGCGATTTCAGAGTCCGAGGGGCTAAGGCGAGATTTGCGAGAATACCCGCCGAGCGGAATATTGTGTGCCGTTGAAGCTTTGCGTAACGATTGGATGTAGGGCATGTAGAGAAACCGTACGTGATCGGGTGTTATGCCGATGTCATCTAATGTGGGGCAAAATTTATCCGGTGACACAAGTCGTAACCCGTGAAAATGGAACATGATCAAGGGAAAGTCATTAACCCATAGCACTCCAGCGTGGTTGTGAAGCTTGAAATTTGCAGTATTCCAGGGAGCGAGGTTTACGCCTTTGTGTTGCAGGACATGGACTCCGCGGCAGGTTGCTGGCCATTCATCGAGATACTTTTGATCAGCAAACTTCCCGTTTTCCAGTCGGTCATGACACCAGTCGGCGCATTGCGTCGCCCATTGCTCCAGGCATCGGCGTCCGTCGTCATCGTTTCGGAAAACAAGGAGTCCAACGTTATAACGCCCCCATTTAAGCTTGTCCGTGTCGGGCGGGGCGAAGCGATGCTCAATGATCAATACTGAGTTAGCCCCCATTTCATCATAGATCGACTGCGGAGAGTGATAATAACAACAATCTGCATCCACATATGTGAGGAGAGAAACATCGGGATTTCGATTAAAGATATGAAGCGGCAGAAACGGGGAAAGCGTAAAGTAATACTCAATCTGGCTACGGTTACTGCGGGCTATTGGCAGTCGTGGATCGTTCTCCTCTAGTTCGTTAATGTTGATCGGCAGGAGTTGAGGGTCGTTCACTCGCTGAACCGCTTCATAAGCCTGATTATCCAGGCATAATGCGTAAAGCAGGAATTCTTTCTCATATTGTTTCAGGGACTTAAAAAGAACCAGCGCACGCGAGGCGAAATTAATGTCAAAATAAGTGCAATAGTAACGCATTGGAAATTACACAAAAAACATTCGGATAGCTTCGCAAATGGAATGAATCTGCTCATCATCAAGTTCGGGGTATATCGGCAGGGAAAGAATGCGTCTTGCAGAAGATTCCGTGCAAGACAACGGGGAAGACCCTGTAAAACAGTCCCGGTAGGCAGGCTGTAAGTGTATGGGCACGGGATAGAGAATCGATGTGCCGATACCTTGATTGCGTAGTGATTGTTGCAGGGCATCACGCTGGTTAGTTTCAATGGTGTACTGATGAAAAACGTGCTCGCAGTGATCAGCGGTGGTCGGCAAGTGAATCGGTAGTCCGATGAGCCCCTGATTATAGGCTGTGGCGATCTTTTTGCGTCTGGAATTGTCTGTGTCCAAATGAGTAAGTTTGACGCGTAAGATGGCGGCCTGGAGTTCGTCGAGGCGCGAATTCAGACCCGGAATTTCGCTGACATAGCGCTGCCGCCACCCATATTGATGGAGTAACCGGATTCGGTCAGCCAAGGCAGGATCGTTTGTTGCAATTGCCCCGCCATCTCCCATTGCTCCAAGATTTTTTGTTGGATAGAAGCTGAACGCCGCTAGGTGGCCCATCGATCCCACGCGACGATTTTGATAGGTGGCGCCGTGGGCTTGAGCACAGTCCTCCACCACTATCAGATTGTGTTTTTTTGAAATTGTCAGGATTTCGTCCATGTTTGCAGGATGCCCGTAAAGGTGCACCGGAACAACGGCTCTGGCATTCTTTGCGGATCCCTTTAAGGCCGACTCAAGAGCGATTGGATTCATGGTGTAGGTATCCGGCGAGATATCCACCAGAAACGGAAGGGCTCCGATGCGTTCAATGGCGGAAACGGTGGCGACGGCGGTGTGCGAGACGGTAATGACCATATCGCCATGATTGATTCCTGCCGCGCGCAAGGCCAGTTCGACTGCGTCGGTTCCATTTGCGACTCCGACGGTCTTTGCCACATTGAGATATTCGGCAAACTCGTGTTCGAAGGCCTCGTTTTCCCGTCCAAGAATATACCAGCCGCTTTTTAGAACGCGATCAACAGCCGCTTCAATTTCAGGTTTCAAGCGAAGATAGCTCGCGCCAGGATTGGCGGGAAGGATGGTTGCTTGGTTGATCATCGGTAGGCCTCCAAATTGGTGCGATAATAGTCGAGTGTCCGGTGAAGGCCCTCGGCGAGGCTGACTTTGGGCTGCCATCCGAGTTGATCCTGTGCTAAGCGCCAATCCGCATAATAATCCCCAATGTCGATACGTTTTCGATCTATGGGGAATTCTCTGAGCGTAAAGGTGCCGCCACGATTAGCAGCAACAGACATTTCTGCCAGTACTTTTAGGCTGACATTTCCTTCCCCGCCCAGGTTGTAAACTTGACCATTCGCCTTGTCCTCACATGCTGCCAGCATGAGAGCGTCTACAACGTCATCAACATAGGTGAAATCGCGTATTTGTTCACCACCCCAGACTTCGAAGGGTTTCCCTTCTAACAGAAAACGAATCCAAATCCCCAGAAAGGTTTGCCGCGCATCTTTGATGCGCATGCGAGGTCCGTAGGTGTTTGTAAGTCGTAGGGCACATGCCCTTAAGCCGTAAACGTTGTTATAAAGAATGTGATACCATTCGCCGGCCATTTTATTGATTCCATTCACATCCACGGGTCTTAGAAGGTGTGTTTCATCCACGGGTAAGTGGTCAGGTTTTCCGTAAATCTGTCGCGTACTTGCGAAAACAATCTTGATCGCAACATTATGTTTTCGGCATGCTTCCAAAATTGAGAGTTGTGCCCGAGCATTGATTTCCAAGTCGGTGAACGGATCCTGCATCGAGTCCATATGGCTTGTCTGGCCTGCCAGGTTAAACAGGAAGTCTTGCCCCTGTACCAGATGCTTCATGCTATGCTCGTCTCGAACATCCGAGATGTTGACTCTAAGTTTATTTTCGAAACCCGAAATATTGAACAGATTGCCTCCATATTCAGGAATCAGACTGTCAACAACAGAAATAGTAGCCCCAGTGTCGACCAATCGGCGGGCGAGATTGGACCCAATAAAGCCAAGCCCCCCGGTAATCAGGACTTTTGAGTTAGAAAAGGATGTAGACGATTTCATTTCAAGAAGCCTTTCCGCGCCTGATCGCGCACAGCCCTTTCCATTTAGTTTCTACGGGTGACGGGAAATTATCCAGGCTTTCAAATTCTGCAATGATTTCCCACTCCCTGTTCAGTGCAGCTCGGAATCGATCTATCGAGAATACCCAGCAGGGATAACTGGCCGGGTAAATTCTGGATGGGACATGTTGAACACAAAGGCGGTCAGTTGCCCCCTCCCAAAAGGGTGTACGATCGATGATGAGGTGGTCGCATGATGTGCTTAGCAATTCGATCAAAACTTTGTGGGGATTTTCTAAATACTGAAGAACGCCGCTCAAAACGAGCACGCGGGGTTTCGTTTCCGCGAGACAAGTGTTAGTTGTCTCGTAAAACTTGAGGTATTCATCTTGAAATGCTTGTTTCCCCACTTCGACATGGCGTGCTTGTTCAACAATATTCCACCTGACACCGTTCAAGCCCTTTAGAAATGTGCGGTTCTGGAAATAGGTGCTGCCCAGTGATCCGCCGAAATCGAGTACATTTAAGCAGCCGTTACATCGGGCCGCTACCCACATCAATCCCGCCAGGAGCGGCCAAGTGTACTGGACTTCATTGAAAAGGACTGTGTCGCGCTCATAAACCGCCTCGCCTTGCTTGACTTTATGCAAGGCTTCTGTGGTCATCTGCAAGATGACATCAGCATTGTATCCGGTGCTCTCGGATAGGGCGTCGCTCCATGTGGCATAATCTCCAGAAAGGCGCAGAATCTCCTCTGTTGCTTCTTCGCGTGTGCATGGGGGCGGCTGTTTTCCCACGCCCTGCATGGCCTGGTAGCCAAGGGGGAAAATTGGAGGGACGATGAGGTTTAGTAATTGTCGCAGCGTCATGGCTTTGAAATCCTTCTGTCCGTGATGCTCAATCGCATTCTGCTGATGCGCTGCTGAATGCGATGCAGAAAGGTTTTGGGTTGTGGTGGTTGTGTGCCGGAGGCGTTTTGCCAAAGGAGTGGGCAGGCAGGATGTTCGAATGCGGTAGGCCACTGGTTCGGGATAGGTGGGCAGGCTTTCAACGGACAACTCGCCCACTGCCCTGCGCTATGGGCATTTGTGGCCTGCTGATCGAAGCCGATGTGCTCCACCATGCTCCAAGGGGGGCGCAGGCAGAGTCTGCGGGTTGCTATATGATGGTATAGGAACCGTACTGCCCAGATGTTTTTCCTGAGTTCATCTTCTGCCATGGCAGGCAAATCAGCACCATAGTGATTCCGGCCGATACCCTGTGATTCGCATTCTCGCATCAGGCTTTTGGCGTCCCGTTCCATTCCTTCCCATGCCCGTGCCCACGTGCCCCAAACCAAACATTCGGCGCGGCCGTCAAAATAGGGCTGATTCTTAATATCGTTTGGTGTTACCGTTGGATGGGTCCAGCCGGTTACACTCCCGACCCTGGGGTTCTGTGCATATTGATGAAGCGCAGCGCAAAGATAGTTGTAAGTTCCTGGAGCGACAATTAAATCATCCTCAATGACGATGGCCATTTCATTATCTTTGAGAATTTCAGTGACACCTTGAAGAATGGAGCGGCCAAGCCCTAGATTTTCATCCCTTTCGCAGAGCACTACGTCGCACCAATCGATGGTGCGCAACATGTTGCGTACTTGATCAACGGCGATCGCTTTGTCTGGCGTGCGTGGCCCATCACTGAATGCGAAAATTCGCGGCACCTGTTCGCCGCGTAAACAATTCAGCGTCCGTCTCAAGTGGTCGGGTCTCGCATAGGCAAATAGGATGATGGGGATTTCGGTCACTTGGATGTTCGAACAAAAATCGACGTTTCTGAAACAAATACTGCACCCGGGACAAGGCCCTTGAAAATTTTCCGGCTGCAGCCTTGCAACAGGACATCGGTTTTCAGCAGGTAATAGGGCCGATCTGAATTATCCAAAATCAAACGGCCGCCTAGGCGAACCTTTTTTATTCCATGTTGAATACAAGACGGCCTAGCGCGTCCATCGACTAAAACCCAATCAAAAAAATCATCCGGGAACGTATCGATTTGAGATGCATAGTTTCTGAACGAATACCCTTTCCAGGGCGGGTCGTCTGATAGATATTGATCCGGGTCGGATATGTCTACGCCTGGATGCTCCGCAAGGGTCGGGGTGATGAGGCGATAGTCTAGCCGGCTGTTTTTTTTCGTCATTAGCCTTATCTTTTCATTCCATCGAGTATCGTGCTCTATGGATACGCATGAGGCACCTTGTTTCAACCAAAAAAGAGTCGATCCGCCGCTTCCATACTCAAACACCTTGTCGCTAGGTTTGACTGTTCTATGGATGTAATCAATCGCGCTAAAGGTTAGCCATGGAATTGCACGGTTGATGAGATCGTTTTGTCGAAATGACAGCAGCCACGATGGAATATATCGCCATTGGGAGGGGTCGGACTTTAATAATTTCTGAATGAATTTCCATTTTTCTTCCCATGTGACTTTTGATGGTGTAACGGTGCTATTCTTGTTTGTGCTCATAGGGATGATTCCGATTCCCATTTGTGCATAAACAACACATCGCCTTGAGATCGGCCAATGATCTTGCCAGATCCAAAGTAGTCGCCTGTCTCTACATTAATCTCGATGGCGTTCTGCATCCAGTCTGCAATTTCTCCATTGATGGAGCAGAACAGGGCTCCTTTATAAGTGCCTGTCTTCAGTCCAAATTTAGGCCAGCGACAGATGAATGAGCCTTTTTTGTAGATTGGTGCTCGATGGAGTCCGGTGTCAGACGAGTTTAAGTTTGTAATGACCAGTCCCAGTGAATTTGAGAGGTTAAAGGCAACATCCACGGTTGCATCAGGTATGGATTCAGAAGCCTCATAGTGTAAGCGGATCGTGATATCCATGCCTGTTAGAACCCGTTCCACCGGCATTCCTTTTTCATTTTCGATCTCAATATGTGTAAAACGCAGGCGTCCATTTCCTTGTCGGTCGAGGCGGTCTTTTAGTCTGTGCTTCAGGGGTTGTTCAGTTTGTTTAATATAATGAGAAACCGCCTCGCTGATTGTGCCGTTAAAGACGATTCGTCCCTTGTTTAGCACAACTCCATGAGTGGCTAGTTGCTGCACTGCAGCCATATTATGGCTAACAAAGAGAATTGTGCGCCCCTCCCTGGCCACATCACTCATTTTTCCCAGGCATTTCCGTTGGAATGTGGAATCTCCCACCGCGAGAACCTCATCCACTATCAGGATCTCAGGATCCAGATGGGCGGCGACGGCAAAAGCCAGTCTGACAAACATGCCAGATGAGTATCGCTTGACGGGGGTATCTAGGAATTTTTCGATTTCGGAAAAGGCAACAATTTCATCAAACTTCCTAATGATTTCAGCTTTTTTCATTCCCTGGATGGTGCCGCTCATGAAAATGTTTTCCCGGCCTGTCAACTCCGGATGGAAACCTGTTCCCACTTCAAGCAGCGAGCCGACTCGGCCGTTGATAAAAGCTTCCCCTTCAGTTGGCTCCGTGATCCGGCTGAGGATTTTCAGGAGGGTTGATTTTCCCGCACCATTGCCGCCGATAATTCCAATAATTTCCCCGGGTTGAACATCGAAGGAGACGTTTTTGAGCGCCCAAAAATCATGAGAGCCATTTCGGGTGTCGTGATCCGCGATGGAGTGCTCGCCATAGGCCTTGATTTTCCCCATGTGCTCGGCGGCGTTGCGGCCCCTAAGCTTGTGATAAAAATAGGTGATTTCATCCCCGAGGGTGTGGCGAGTAATGGCACCCAGGCGGTAGCGCTTGGAAAGACCCCTGACACTTATGGCTGGTTCAGTCATGATTAGATGGTGTCCACAAAGGTGCGTTGGGCACGGTTGAAAGCAAAGAGGCCGGTAACAAGGAGTCCGATTCCCACCAGAAAGCTGACGATCAAAATCGTCCGGTCGGGTGAGCCGGCGCCTAGGAAGGCGAACCGGTTCAGTTCAATGACCCCGGCCATGGGGTTGATGGCGATGATCCATTTCCATTTGGCGGAGACCTCGGTGGAAGGGTATATAATGGGGGTGGCATACATCCAGAGCTGTGTCAGGAACGGCAGCGAAAAGGCCACATCGCGATACTTGATGGTCATGGTCGAGAGCCACAATCCGGCGCCCAGCCCAACACAGGCGCAGTGAAGGATCAAAACGGGTAATAGAAGGATCCACCAGGAGGGGTGAATGTCGCTTCCGGTTATCAGGAAATAGGTGAAAAATGCAAGAAACACCACGAAGTTGATCAGGAAATGCCCTAGGTAGGTGATAACTGACGTGAGAGGGGGCAGCAATCGCGGGAAATAGACTTTACTCAGGACGCCGGCATTGCTTCGTAGCGAGGAGGCCGCCCCATTCAGTACGCTTTGAAAATAGTTCCAGAGAACCAGGCCGCTCATGTAGAAGAGAAACGGCGGAAGGCCGTCGGTGCTGATCTTGGC
>CAIZMS010000052.1 GCA_903934155.1 uncultured bacterium
CCTGCTTTTTCATGACCTTTTTCAGGGCTTCCTTGAGTTCAAATCCGCCGTGATCCGCACCAATCGCCATTCTCATTGTCGCAATCCTTCCTCAACTCTGTTTTCCGGCCTCTACAATCCACGCAACCGCATCACCAATTCCGGCATGGCCGCTTCAATCTCGTCGCGAATGGTCCGATAAACATCGGCCTTCATTCCAAAGGGATCCGGAACATCCTCCCCCTGATGACGCGCATTGAAATCATTAAGCATCACGACCCGCCCCGCCGCACCGGGAAAGCGGTGTATGACCGCACGTTTATGAGCCTCCGTCATTACCACAACCAGATCGGCAGCGTCAATCCGCGCCTGTACCAGAGGCTGGCTCCGGTGATCCGCCAGATCCATGTTTTTCTCAGCCATCACATCGATCGCGCCCTCGCTGGCCCGCTGGCCCGGAATGGCCGACACCCCCGCCGACGCGACCTCCCACTCTGATTTTTTCCCCAACCAATGCCGCGCCAGAACCGCCGCCATCGGACTGCGACAGGTATTCCCCGTACAGACAAATAGAACCAGGGGGCGCGCCAGAACCGTCTCACGGGAAAGAGCACCCTGCCGGAGAATCACGGGAGTTTCCCCGGTGGCATCCACGACTGTGCTTTCCACGCCCAGTCCGGCCGGTCCCGAATCCAGCGCCAAGGTCACGCTGCCCCCCAGGGCCTCCAGGGCGGCCTCAGCCGTCCGCGCCGCAGGTGCTCCGCTGATATTGGCGCTGGTAACCCTCAGGAGGCCACCGGACGCTTTTAAAACCGCCCTCGCCACGGCATGATCGGGAACGCGAAATCCCTCTGTGCCCTCTCCGCACCGCAGAACCAGCGTAAGGGGCCCCGGCCAGTATCGCTTCGCCAACCGGCGTGCCCAAAGGGGAAAAATCGCCTTCTGGCGTTCCACATCCTCAAGTCCGAACGCCAACAGAGGAATCGGCTTACCACGATCCCTCTCCTTGGCCGCGTAAATCCGCTCAACAGAGCCTTTCACACCCGGGTCGGCCGCAACCCCATAGACCGTCTCGGTTGGAATAATGACCAAGCCGCCGGATCGCAACGCCCGCGTTGCCTCTGAAATCAGGGCGGGTTCCGGTCGGACCGGATTCATTGAAAGAATTTTTACTTTACCGCTGCCCATAACCGCTCAAAACGCGAAGGCCCAGAAGAATATCGGTGGCCCGCCGCAAAGCGGCATCCTGATCCACCCGCTGCATCAGATCCCTATCCCGCTCCGACTTGACGCTGAGTGGCCGGGCCGGCGAATTGGTCGAGGACAGCATGGAATTCCCGGCGTTCACAACACGCCCCACCTCGACATCAGGCCGGATTCCGTGCCCTTCATACGGAACGCCCTGAAGCAGGTTGAGTTTCCGCGTTGCCAGCGTGATGACCTGGCCGTCCGGCAGGGCCAGCGCCTCCCGAAAGCGAATCTCCCCGGAGGTGGCCGAGCCAATCACCATAATCCCGGGACGCCCGTGCCACAGGGCAACCAGCGCCTCTGCTGCCAACCGGGTTCGGTCGTCAACAAGAACCATGAGCGGGGCGGAGAGGGATACCCCCGCCTCAACCCTGTTTGTCGAAAGAGGCTTATCCTGGTTATCCGTCACCACAAACAAAGGCTCGCCGGAAGGACGTCCGATGCCAGCCAGGTGAGAAACGGAATCCAGATCCTGTCCGCCAGCACCCCGGAAATCCAGGATGATCCCGGCCTTGCTGTCCAGAGTTCGGACATGATCGAGAATCTCCAGACCACTTCCTTTGAGCAGCCCCTCGATCTTCAGGTAGGCAAGATCCTCGGGCCAAAGCTCCACCGCCGCAACAGCCGTCTTCCCGGAGACCTCTTTGCCCGCTTCGATTCCGATTTTCTCCACTCCGATAAACGCCCCGGGGTCAATCGATCTCAGAATTCCTTCGATTCCGCCACGAACAGCCTGTGACCGGTCAACGAGGACACCCTTGGCTTCCAGGCTGGACAGAATGTCGTCGAGACTGACGGTGGCAAAACAGGGCCAAACCAAGTAGAGGAGAAAAAGGAGACTCAGAAAAAAAGAGCCACACACTTTCTCAGGCTTTTTTGTTTTCTTCGCAATTTCATTCTGGATCCTGTCATTTCCCGCATTCACCTTGTCAATCAAGGTTTGCTTGTGGATCACCAGTTGACGCGCCAGATCCGGTCGGCTCAGGGCCAGTATCTGGACGGCAAGAATGGCGGCATTGACCGCTCCTGCCTTGCCCACAGCCACCGTGGCGACCGGAACGCCCGCCGGCATCTGCACAGTGGAAAGAAGGGAATCCAGCCCGTTCATAAATCCGCTCGTCACGGGAATGCCAATCACAGGAAGGGATGTATGCGCACAAATCACGCCCGCCAGATGGGCGGCTCCGCCTGCCGCGGCAATGATCACTTTCACGCCCTGGCCTGACGCCTTTCGCGCAAAGGCCGCCGCCTGATCCGGCGTACGGTGCGCCGACATCACGCGCACCTCGGACACCACTCCAAAATGCGTCAATGTGGAAACCGTTTCCTCCAACAGGGGCCAATCTGAATCGCTCCCCATCACCACGGCCACTTCCGGCTTTCGTCCCATTTTTTTATTCATTTTTACCCCTCGGCCTTCATCATTCAGAATTCACCCTTCATTATTTCACGAGCGCCTTTGTCGCGATATCGCGGCGGAACATAGCGCCATCATAACTGATTTTCCCGACAGCCTGATAAGCGCGATCCACAGCCTCCTTCAGAGTCTGGCCCAGCGCGGTCACCCCCAGCACTCGTCCCCCGGCCGACAGAACCTTGCCGTCCTGAAGACGCGTTCCGGCATGAAACACAACCGCCTGTTTCACCTTCGCCGCCATCTTGAGACCCCGAATCTCCTTGCCCTTCTGATAAGCACCCGGATACCCGCCAGCCGCCATGACGACACAAACACAGGCCTCAGGCTTGTAGCGTACCAACTCGGGACTGAGCGTGCCGTCAATGCAGGCTTCAAGGGCCGGGATCAGGTCACCTTCAATCCGCGGCAGAATCACCTGCGTCTCCGGATCCCCGAAACGGCAGTTGAATTCCAGGGTCTTGGGCCCCGCCTTGGTCATCATCAGACCGGCATAGAGCACGCCCTTGTAGTGGATTCCACGATTCTTCAGCTCCGAGAGCGTTCGTCCAAATACTTCCCGCTCGATAACCGGCATCAACTCAGGGGTGAGGATCGGTGCAGGCGAATAGGCGCCCATGCCTCCCGTGTTGGGGCCCTGGTCGTTGTCGAAGGCCCGCTTGTGATCCTGGGCACTGGCCAGCAATACCACATGAACACCGTCGGTCAGGGCCAGCACGGACACTTCCTCGCCTTCGAGAAATTCTTCAACAAGAATACGCCGGCCGGCATCACCAAAGGCACCCTCCACCAGAGATTCCTGAATCGCCCGCTCGGCCTCCTGCAGCGTGGCGCACACCGTGACGCCCTTCCCGGCCGCAAGCCCCTCGGCCTTGATCACAACTGGCGCTCCGATATCATGGATGAAGTCTATGGCTTTCGCGGCATCCGTGAAGGTACTTGACTGGGCGGTTGGCACCCCTGCCGCCATCATGACATCCTTGGCAAAAACCTTGCTTCCCTCCATCCGGGAAGCCTCCCTGGAAGGTCCGAACACACGCAACCCCTCTTTTTCAAGGAGATCCGTGAGGCCGGCGCACAGAGGCGCTTCGGGGCCCACCACGGTAAGATCGGGTCGGTTTTCACGCGCCCAAGCCACAATCCCCCGCACATCCTCGGAACCGATGTCTAAATTCGTCGCCAACTCCGCCGTCCCGGCATTCCCCGGCGCACAGTAAACCTCTGGCTTGCGGCTGTCATTCAACAGTTTCCAAACCAGGGCATGCTCCCGGCCACCCCCACCAATCACTAAAACTTTCATATCGAAAAGAATATAGGATGCCGTTGCGGAGTCAACGGTTTTAGGGAAGCTCTCAAAACAATTCGCCCTGATTCTCGGTCTTGATCAGGGAATGGAAATCCATCCGGGCATAAAAGGGCCTCATAACGGCAGGCCATTCGGGCCTCACCGCCAGAGCATCCCACCCCGGCGAACAGGGAAGATCGACCTGTAGCCTGACCAGGACGAGATTCCGCTCCACGCGCTCCCGCTGGGCAATCAGGTTAGCACGGATCCTCTCAGAGTGAATCTCATCCAGGCGGGACCACATGACCTCAAGGGACCCGAATTGCCCCAACAGTTTAGCTGCCGTCTTGGGCCCCATTCCCTCAACCCCGGAAATATTATCCACCGCATCCCCGGTCAATGCCAACCACTCGATAATCTGAGCGGGATGAACACCTGTCTTCTCAAATACCTCAGCTCCCCCAAGCCGCTTATCATCCTTGCCCCAAGACGCCATCCCGATTTTCCCGGAAACCAGCTGGTAAAGATCCTTGTCACTCGTCACAATAATGACATCATCCGCCTCCCGTTCCCCCCAGCACGCCAATGAGGCCAGAACATCATCAGCCTCCTGCTGCTCGAGGCGGATCAGGGGAATGCCGGCCAGGCCCAGAAATTCCCGAACCGGCTCAATTTGCCGCCTGAGATCATCGGGCATGGGAGGCCGTTGAGCCTTATACTCGGGAAGTAGATCCAGCCGGGTTTTGGGCGACCCGCCATCCCAGGCCACCGCCCAATGGGAGGGCTTCCAGACTTCCAGAAGCTGATGAATCCCGCGGATGAAACCGAACACGGCGTTCGAGGGCTGTCCCTCGTGGGTTGTAAGCCCTCTGATTCCGAAAAAAGATCTGTAGAAGAGCTGGGTCCCGTCAACCAGAAGAAGTCTTCGGGAACTCATAAAAAGACCGTTATTGTCCGGGAGCCGTCGACGCAGGAACAGTCATACCCCCGCCCAAGGCGGGCTGTTTTTCCTTCATTCCGGATTTGCTGGAGTCCTGATCCGGCTTCCGGATCAGTTGCCCGCTCGGATCCACCAGTTTGGCGGTCACAAAAATCAAAAGATTCTTTTTGATACTCTTTTCAGACTTGGATCGGAAGAGGGCGCCCAGAAGGGGAATATCGCCCAGAATCGGAATCTTGTCGTTCGTCTTTTCCAACGCCTCTGTAATCAGGCCACCCATGACCACCGTGGCGCCGTCATAGATCGAAATCTTTGTCTCAACCGATCGAACCTGAAAGAAGGGTTGCGGCATGTTCAAGGTCTGCTCCGACCCGTCAGCGCGGCGCACGGTCGAACCGTACTGGTACCAGATCGGCTCCGTGACCACCTGAGGCTTCATGGTCAGGTTGATCATGTTTCCATCCGGACTGACTTCCGGCATCACATTCAGAATGACTCCCACTTCACGAGTGGTAAAGTCCTGGGGCGTCACGGTTGTTTCCTGAATCATATTCGCCTGATTGTTGCCGCCACCGCCACCATTCTGACCGATCGTACCGCCCTGAATTTGGAAGGAACTCGGGTAGATATACTCGATCACCACCTTGATGGTGGCTTCGTTTCCGGATTGAGTCGTCACCTTCGGGGCGGACAGAAGATCGGCATTCCCGTTTTGCTCCAAGGCGTGAAGAATCATCGTGATATCCGGGTTGGTCAGCACGCCGGCAATGCTCGCCATGGCGCCCATGGAGCCCTTGCCGCCTCCGAGCGGAGTTTCCTTGCCATTGGCATCGGCTCCATAGAACCGCAATCCCTTGGTCAGCCCACCGGCTGTCGAATTGGCATTCATCTGGACGCGGGGACTGGCGGAAAGCGGAGCGAACGGATTCGCGTTATTCTTGACCATCATCTCCCAATTGTCCGTCAACAACCATTCCAGCCCGGCCTCATACATGTCGGTTTCGTTGACCTCGACAAAGCGCGCCTCGATTTCCACCTGTTTGGGCACCACATTCAATTCGGAAAGAATTCTTTCGAAGACCACCAGGTTATCTGCCGTGTTGGCCACAATCACTTTTCCAATGGCGGAATTATAAGTGATAGAAGACCCCTTTGGAAAATTAACACCCATGTTTGAAAAATATCCCTTGAGGTCGGACGGCACCGCATCCCCGATCCCGGCGCCCGCATCCAAGGCGACCTTCTCTCGTCCCCCAACGCGACTGACCGTCGGCATCGCTGTCCCCGCCTGCTGAACACGCTCAATGAAAGTCGGCTCAACGGGATACATACGCATTTCCATGGAGTCGGGCGACCAATCCAGGGGAACAATCATCACAACCTCCCCGTCGAGTCGCCATTTCAAGCCGGCCACACTCGTGATAATTTTAAGGGCGTTATAGAGCGAGATATATCTCGCCGAAAATGTAACTTCAGGCACACCCGAAGACGCTGCTTTTTCAGCAGGCGCCCCGAAGACATCATCCCCGGCCCCGCCAGCGGCTGGTTTCGGCGCTGCGGATGTTCCGGCACCAAGGTTGAGGATGATGTTTACCCCTTTCTTGGAATCCTCGTCCGTGGTCTTGTCACAATCCCGGCTCCGCTTGTTGAGGAAATCCACCACATCATGCATATTCGCCTGGCGAAACTCGATTTCGTCGATAGTGATCTTCTTCATTTTTTCTTCCAGAAGATTGTTGGGCGTCGTGGTCAGCGTCGGACCCGGAGCTTCCTTGCCCTTGACGACCTTGTATTTTGAATTCCAGGCATCCCGGACTTCGGCTGTCATTTTCCGGGAGGTGGCGTCACGTTCTGCCGTCTTGTTCCCGTATTCCCGTTCGCCGAGAACCTTCAGATAGCGCATGGCCTCCCGGTTGTCGGGGTCGAGCCCCAGCACCGATTCAAACCGGGCGCGCGACTCGGCATACTCACGCTTCACCATGAATTCCCGGCCAAGGCGCATGTATTTTTCAACTTCCGTTTCGTCAGGATTCGCTTCAGCGACGGCTTCCGGGGCGATGGCCTCTTCCTTTTTCTTCATCGCGTCAAGCAAGGAGGCAAGCCGGGGATTGTTGGGACGCTGCTTGAGGAACTCTCGCCCCTGAGCGATGGCCTCCCCTTCCTTCCCCTCCTTCACCATTTTCCGGATCAGCTGAAATTCACAATCCGGAATCTGTGCGGCGGCTCGAGCCCGGAGCGTCATGCACTGGGGCACAACAGGCAATTTATTGAGGGCTACCTTATACTGATCACCTGCTGTAACATAGTCCCCGTTCTTCCACGCCTTCTCAGCGCTGTCCATGGCCATGCGTCCGTCCAATTCACGGGCCTTTCGCCGAACGACTTCCTGATCCGCCACCGTGGTGGCAATCTTGACCCGATCTTCCGTCCCCATATTTTTAATGGCCGCCTCCAGCGCATTCTTTGTGCCGGCATCAGGAGAAATGGCCGCCTCGACCACAGGAGCAGGAGCCGCTGGTTCCGAAACCGGTTTCGCGGGCGCTTCAACTACCGGGGCAGGAGCAGCAACGGCCGCCGCAGGCGCTTCGGCAACTGGGGCTGGGGCAGGTGCCAGCTCTTCAACAGCCGGCGCAGGCGCTGCAACCGCCGCCGCAGGCGCTTCGGCAACTGGGGCCGGCGCAGGCGCTGCAACAACCGGGGCGGGCGCAAGCTCTTCGACAACTGGCGCAGGCGCTGCCACCGCCGCCGCAGGGGCTTCAACGGCTGGAGCAGGCGCAAGTTCTTCAATAACCGGGGCAGGCGCTTCGCCCTCCGGTTTTTTCTGGGCATCACCCGGGAGGACCGCTGCGGCTCCCGCATCACCTTCTGCCTGATTCATCTCCTGAAGCAAAACTTGAGTCCCCGCATCCTGACCCTGTGCAAAACCCTGCCACACAGAAGTCAAAGCTGTCAGGGCAATAATCAGGAAACAGTGCATCACGTTGAATCTCATAGATTTATCTCCTTATGACCGAAACAAAAAAACGCCTAAATCCCCATGAATTGCTATGGCTTCACCGGTTGCGACTCAGACATTTTGCTCTCAATCCAAACATCCAGATTGCGGGAAGGGTCGTTTATTAATACACGCTTCCCTTGTGTGTCAACTTTTTTGACCTTATAACTGGATCCCTTCAAGTCAAAATCGATGTCGGGACGAACGGCAGAAACCACCTCATCAATCAGGGAAATCAGCTTGATCTCATAATCATCACGCGGCACCAGGCGCCCCTTGATCAACGGAATCTTTTTACCATTGTGTTCAAGGGTGAGTGTGGGCCCCTCCTGCGCATGCTCATCATAAGCATCGAGCTTGACGCCCTCCGCTTTCTCTCCGAGCTTTTTCCAATAGGTTCGACCACCCGACCGGAGATTGATTTGGAAGATCAGATTGGTGCCAGCCTTACTGACGCCCTTGAAGATCATTCGAAACGGAATGGGCTTAATCTCGGCAACCCGGATCTTGGCAAGATAGGGAGGATGACTTTCAACATCCTTGGGATCCGTCTTCCACTCATATTCCTCACGCGTGGTAAATCCATCGTTGTCGGGATCCGTATTGACGGCCTCCCCGTCAAAGGCGAACACCCCGTGCTTCTCCTCCCATTCATCCGGAATGCTGTTATGATTCCGGTCCACGATTTCGGTTTTATCGATCGGCTGCGCCGCGCCACACACGATAAAGGTGCAGTTGGTCGCGGCGTAGGGGATCGGACGATCACAGTTCAAGCACTTGACACGAAGCTCCGGGGTCAACAATGCCAGCGGCCATGCCTCATTCTGAAAAGGAGCTCCCAACTCGGTCAGAGCACTACGAAAAATCGCGCGATCCGGCGGCAGCGCCTGTTCGAAGGCGGGTTTAAGCGACTTCAACTCCCGGTCGAATCGTTTTTCTGCCGTTTTTTGCCCCTGGGCCATAAACGCGAGGACGAGCACCGAAACCAAAAGAACGAGCAGAACCCCGGCCGCGATAATTCGGTCGTAGTTCTTCTTAAACCAAGCTCCTATGCCGGCCACCATTATTTTACTCCTCCCGGCTGTTTCTCAGGCGCGGGGGCCTGGGGCTTTGAAAACTGATACACATCCATATCCATTTTAATGGTCAATATATTTTCGCGCCCGCAGACAACCCGATAGTCCCGCGTTTTGGGAACTTCTTTTTCAGTCTCGACGCCGGCGGCGGCCTTCCCCGCCCCGCCATCCTTGCGCTCAAACACCTTTTCATCCCCCTTAACCTCAAGGCGGGTCACCACTGTAAAAATCGAGTTGTTGGCAAGCCCATTGAGAATCTTCATCAGGCCGCTTTCGCGCCCCTTAAACTGAACCGAAAAACGCCACCGTCCGTAAAGCTGCCCGGCAGGAACAAGCCCCGCCCCCGGATCCACACTGTTCTTCATCTCGATCTCACCGCCTCGCGCGGCGACCGGAGTCTTGCCTCCGGCGCCAGCCACGGCATCCACCTCAAACTCCTGGCGGGAAACAGCATCCAGGGAACTGATGTTTCCGGCGTACAAGACCTGACACAGCGTCTCGACAATCTTAAGCTGCTGGGTCAGCCGCGGCACATCCTGGGGAGCCGGAAGATCTCCCTTCATATGACGACCAAATCCGAAGTCAAACGCCTTGGGAACGGCGATTCCCGCGGTCGTCGCCTTAGCCAGCAAATTCCGCTGAGTATCAAAAAATTGCGTGATGAAACGCGCCGGACTCTGTACCACCGGCTCAACCTGCCCCACCCCCATCGCCGACTGAAGATCCAGCACCTCTTGCTTGATCGTTTGGATATTCTCCCGCTCCAAGCTCAGATTGGCTGTCGAAGGAAAGGGGTTCTGGCCATACAGGAACTCCAGACGCTTCTTGTCCCCCTTTAAAATGGCTTCAGCGTCGGTGAAGTGAAGGAACTTCAGCACCACCAACGCCACGGCTCCCAGAAAAAGAAGCCCCAGCACCAGCGCCAAGGCAATCACCATTATTTTCCGCTGAGATTGCATAGACTATGCCTTCCCCTTGACGGGCTTCTCATTATTGACGGGGGGAACCACTACCGGCTCGCCCGCTTTGACCGATGGCGGAACGGCTCGGTCACACGGATTCGCATTCAACCCGACTTCAACCGTAAATTCCGTGGCGAAATCCGTCCCTTCCACGGGTTTGATCCGCTTGATCTGAAGGTCATCGGAAAAATATCCCGTGGATTTCAGGCTCGCCACATACTCGGTAATAGCCTGATTGCTCACCTTGTCGCTAAACGCCATACCCCTGATTTCGAGCCGTATCGCCGTCGCCTTCACGTCCTTGGGTGCCATCAACCGGATACTCGTCAGCCACATCCCCGGCGCCAACCGTTGATGAAGATCATTCATCATGACCACCCAGCGGGTGCGCGCAACAATCAGCCCGTTCAAGTCCGCCGCCTTGGCGTACAACTGTTCCTTTTGTTTGGAAAATTCACCCAGTTTGACATTGGGCGACTCAAGGGTGGCCAGCCGTCCTTGCACCATATCCCGCCTCTTTTCGGCCAGGGTGGACATCCGGTGCAGGAACAACCCGAACACGAGCACCGTCAAAACCAGTCCCGCCGCCGCCAGACCGAAAAACGGAAGGCGCCGCTGCAACACCTTGCGAGCCGCCAACTCGGGCGGCATGAGATTGATTTCGACAGGACAGGACAGCGTGCGTCGCAACGCCAAACCCACCACTTCGCCCAACAGGTGAAGGTTCGCGGCCACCTTATCGGATTCAATCGCGGAACTGACCGCCACGTTGCGGAACGGATTCAGGAAATCAACCTCCGTCTTCAACTTGTCCTTGAGGAAGGTGTTGACATGCGGAATCACGGAACAGCCCCCGGTCAACAACACCATGCCGGGTTGGCTTCCGCCCTGCTGGCTCCGGTAAAAATTGATGGTTCGAATCACCTCGGCATGAAGGCGGGTCATGATATTCCGGACAATCTTGGAGGTGCGGTCCGCGACCCCGACCTCATGCCCCTCATACACGCCACCAAACCCCACAAACGCATGAGCCACCTTGAGCTGTTCGGCCTCCTCAAAGGAGAGCTCAAATTCCTTCATCACATCCTTGGTGATCATCGTTCCCGCCACCGGAATGCTGCGACTGAAAATTTTCGTCCCCTCGACAAACACCACATTGGTGGATCGGGCCCCCATGTCCAGAATCATGGTGCACCCCGGCAGGTCTGAATAGTTGTATCGTACGGCGTTGTAGAGGGCCAGAGGCGAAACATCCACCAGGATCGGATCCAGGCCGGCCGCCTCAACGCAATCCGTCAGGTTTTTGACCAAATCACCCTTGACCGCCACAAGCAGGACACTCAGCTCCCCCGTCTCCTGCCCCACCAATTGGTAGTCCCACACCACCTCGTCCATCGGGAAGGGCACATTTTGCTGCGCCTCATACTTGACGATCTGCGAAATCTTATCGGGTGTTACCGGGGGAAGCTTGACATAGCGCGGGAAAACCATCTGCCCCGACACCGAAACAGCCACGGCGCCAGGCCGGATACCACTGCTTCGCATCGCGTCACGAATCCCCGAGACAATGTAAGCCGACGAATCCAGGGTCGTCTCAGGATCAAATCCCAAGGGGGACACGAAATAGTTAACCAGCTCAAGGCTCGCCGAGTTAATAATCCTGAATTCAGCAAGCACCAGCTTGCTGTTTCCGATGTCCAACGCCAGAATACGGTCTGATCCAAACATAGCGTCCTACTTCAAAGCCTCATAGTCATCAAAGTTGACAAGGGCAAACGGGGTTTTCGACCTGTCCACAACATACCCTTCCTTGGGAACCAGCTCCGGCTTTTTCCACCATTCCTGAGGGAGCGGCTTGCCGGGGCCAAGTTTACCTTCAGAGAGCGAGCCGGCCACTTCCCCCTTGATGACGGCTTCCACCGCCACACCCATTACATCACCATATCGGGCCAAGCCCGCCGGACGGATGTAAGCACACCCCATCCGGCTCCGTCCCCGCGCCACATCAACATAGGTAACCGTCCCTTTAAGCAGGGTAAATTTGAGTGTTTCACGGTTTTTCAGAAGGGCGAAAAAATGAAAAACAATCTCATCCTGCCATTCCGGTTCGGTATCAAATTGGAGTCCAAGTTCCACCCAATTCCGAGTCTCCCCCCGTCGACTTCCGGAGGAATTTGAACCTTGCATGACGCTTCGGGGGCCGAGCCCCGTCAACTCCCTCAGTCGGATAACTCCGCCGGCACCCAAGGCGGATTTACCGGCATTGACGGGAGATCCCCTGCTGGAAATCGCCTGACCCATCGCCTGGCCATCGCCAATCGCCAAAGCCACCACCACACAAACCCAGATTTTCCAAGCCATGCAATCGGTTTTCATCAGGTCCTCCTATGCAAATAAAGCCGGAACAAATAAACCAATACCAGAATCGTGTCAGTATAGAGTGAGGCCGATTAAGGTCAAAACAAAAAATAGAGCCGAAAAACTCCCAAGACGGGAACGGAAGAGAGTTAATTTACTATTAGCCTATTCCCTCGAAATTCTTCAAAAACTTGCAGGGACATGCTTGCATTCGTGCCGCCCTTATGTCACTTTCACGCCATCAAAAACACTGGTGCAAACCCGTCCCGAAGGAAGGGGCGAAGCCAATAACAGGAGAGACCTATGCACATTGATGTAATCCGGGAGGACGAGACCCTGACGCATATTGCACTCAACGGGCGCATGGGGCTGGTCGGAGTTCAGGATATTGAAAAAGAATTCGAGGAGCGTACGGTTCAGCGCGGCAAGTCGACACTGATTGACCTTTCCGCAGTGGACTATGTGTCATCTCTGGGGCTGCGCACGTTTCTGGCCGCCGCCCGGTCCCTCCAACAGCAAAATCAAACCCTACTGCTGTTCAAACCCCGGGAAACCGTCAGAGCGACCATCGAAATGGCAGGAATGCAGGGGCTGATGGCCGAATCGGAGAATCTGGATGCGGCTCTTCGCCAACTCCAAAAAAAATCGGCTTAGATAAGGGAAGAATCACAGATATCCCCCTTTAACCGGAAAAGAACCGCCCCTTTCTGCTTGATTTCCTCACTCTTACGATTTAATGAGCAGATAGGTGGCGTCAATGTCGCCAGGGGGGATAGACCTGTTGGGCAAGGAAACTGTCAGGGTATTGATCGTGGACGACAACGAGGGTGACGCCCTGGTAATCCGCCAGCAACTCGCCCGGAGTTCCACAACAACCTTTCTGCCGGATTGGGCGGCCACCTATCAGGACGCCCTCCTCAAGATTCATGCCGGCGGTCACGAGGTCTGTCTGATTGATTACACGCTCGATGAACAGAACGGCCTCATTCTGATCCAGACGGCCCTTCAACTCGGCAGCAAAGCCGCCATGATCATGCTCACCGGAACCGACGAGGGCTCCATTGACGCCGCCGCCATTGAATCCGGTGCGACGGATTATCTGGTAAAAGGCAAATATGACTCCGAAATTCTCGAGCGCGTCATCCGACACTCCCTGCACCGATCCCGCCTGGAAGGTGAACTGCGCGCCGCCCGCGATACTCTTGAAAAACGCGTCGAAACACGAACCGCCGAACTGTGCGACGCCATCTCCGCCCTGCAGCAGGAAATCGACCGGCGCGAATCCGTCGAACGTCAGCTCCGCGAAACCGAGGAACGCTATCGCATCATTTTCGAGGAGGCCATGGATGCCATCATCCTCATCGCTGTCCCCTCAGGCACCTTTGTGGACTTTAACAACCAGGCCTGCCGGCAACTCGATTATACCCGGGAAGAATTCCGGAAACTGACCATCCTCGATATTGAGGCTCGCGAAACCCCGGAACAGTCCCGGCAGCATATCGACAGAATCCTAAGCCAAGGCGCCGAGGTGTTCGAATCCCTCCACCGCACCCGTTCCGGAAAAATCCGCAACATTTTGGTCAGCGCCCGCCCCATCCTCCTGAGCGGCACAAAATATCTTCTGGCCCTCTTTCATGATTTCACGGACCGCAAGCAGATGGAGGACGATCTGCGTTCAGCGGTTATCCGACTGGAACAGAACAATCAGGCCAAATCCGAGTTTGTGGCCAATGTCTCACATGAACTGAAAACGCCCCTGACCTCCATGATGTATGGGGTTCGGAATCTCCTGAAGGGAATCGCCGGCCCCCTTCCCGACCATGCTATCCGCTACTTGAAACTGTTTGACGGCGAGTGCCAGCGTCTGGTCGCCACCATCAACGACATCCTGGATCTCAGAAAACTGGATAACCAGTCCCTGACTCTGGCCCCCATCATCGCCCCGCTCGGGCATCTAGTCAGGCGTTGCCTGGAAGCCCTGCGCCCCCAGGCCGATGCCGCCGGGATCGTGATGACCGCGTCCCTGGATCCCCGTACCCGTTTTGTGCGCTGCGATCCCAGCATGATTCAACGGGTGCTGTACAATATTTTGGGTAATGCACTCAAATTCACCCCGCCCGGCGGCGCCATCACGCTCTCCGTCCAGCCCGACACGGAGCAGGCCTTCGCCCGAATCATCGTGACCGACACAGGCATCGGGATCCCACCGGAAGCCATGGATCGGGTGACCCAGCGTTATTTCAGGGCCAGCAACCATGCTTCAGGCTCAGGCCTCGGCCTCGCCATCTCCAAGGAAATCGTCCTCCTCCACGGCGGAACCTTCACCGTCACCAGCCCGCCCCCGGGACAGGAAAAGGGAACGGAAATCGCCCTGACCTTGCCCCTCGGCGAGCCGCCCACTATCCTCGTGGCCGATAATGATATGGTGATTCAAAACCTTTTGAAACTTCACCTGACCAACCTGGGTTATCGCGTCATCACCGTAGAAAGCGGACAAGAAACCATCCTCACGGCGGATGCGAGCCGGCCGAGTCTTATTCTTCTCGACCTGATCCTTGAGGATATCCACGGAATCACCGTCATTCTCACCTTACGCGGCTCTCCCTCCATACGCTATATCCCCATCATTGCGATCACGGGCGCCACACTGGATGAATCCACTTCGGAAGTCCTCTCCCGTTTTTCAATTCCCACCCTTCCCAAGCCCTGGAATTCCATGGAACTCACGGAAACTATCGAAAACGCCTTGCTCGGCATGACCGTTTTTCAGACATCACCCGGAAAGGACCCCTGATCATGACCCCCGCCCATATCTTGCTCGTTGACGATGAACCCAGTTTGTTGCTCACCGTGGGCGATCAATTGAGGCTTGAGGGATACGAGGTGACCCCGGCCAAAACCGGCGAGGAAGCCATCCAGGCCATGCGACATCAAACACCGGACTTGATCATCCTGGACATCAGTATGCCCGGCATGACCGGCCTGGCGCTCCTGAAGAAGCTGTCCGGGCCCGATGGAAAACCCCATTACCCGATCCTTATTTTTACCGCCCGCGCCAATATGGAGCCATTCTTCAAGACTACTGCCGTGGAGGGATTCCTTCCCAAAACAAGCGATCCAACCCAACTTCTCGCGGAAGTCAAACGGATCCTCCTCAAGACCCGGAAAGAGGCCCATAATGTTCCTCCCCCGTCAGGCCCGAAGCCGCGCCGCACCGTCCTGATTTTGGAGGATGATCCCACCCTGAACATGCGCCTGAAAACCTCCTTTACGATCGCCGGCTATGAAACCCTGACGATCACCGATGGCCACGCCCTCGCTCAAACCCTTCAATCCCATTCGCCGTCCGTAATCCTGCTCAAATCCCTGCTCTCCGGCACCACGGGCAATGCCATTGCCGCCAGTCTCGCCGACTACACCACGGCCCGGGGCATTTCCGTCATCCTCTACGATGCCAGCGGAATCCATAAACCCGGCGACAAGTTCGTCAATGTGACCAAGTTTGTCCCCTCCAATCTCCCCGCCGATCTCCTGAAAGCCACCGCCGCCTTGCTGAGCTGACCCTATGAACCCCTTCCTTCTCTGCCTCCTGCTCGCCACCGTCGTTCCGACCCACGCGGAAGAGTGTTTCCCCAAGCCGGGCTGGACCGATAAACCCAACCCGCTCGCCTCCCCGGAGGCCGTGCCCGGCGGGGAACTGTCCACCTTCGGATTTCAATTCCCCAAGAGCTTCAACCCCTATCTCGACAACAACTCCTTCAGCGCCGACCTCTTCAGCATGCTTTATGAATCGCTGCTCTCCCTGAATCCATGTTCACCCGACTATGAACCCGGCCTGGCTGAAAAATGGTCTATTTCAGATGACAAGCGCACCTTCACCTTCTGGCTGAACCCAAAGGCCCATTGGAGCGACGGCCGTCCCATCACAGCGGCCGACGTGAAATGGACATTCGACGCAATCATGAACCCGGCCAACCTCACCGGCCCGCACAAGGTCGCCCTCGAAAAGTTTTCCAGCCCCATCATCGTGAATGACCGGTGTATCCGCTTCACCACCACGGAAGTCCACTGGCGCAACCTGGGCGCCGTCGGATCCCTCCAGATCCTGCCCCGCCATGCATTTGAGAAGCTGTACTTCAACAAGATCAACTTCGAATTCCCCGTCGTCTCCGGGCCGTACCGGCTGGGAACGGTCAGGGAAGGTCTCTCCGCCACCCTTGAACGGCGGGCCGACTGGTGGAACCGGAACGCGCTCGCCTCCCGGGGAGTCGCGAATTTCCAGACCTTGAAATACAAATTCTATGATTCCCAGGAAACCGCCTTTGAAGCCTTCAGGAAAGGGGAATTCGAAATTTTCCCAGTCTACATGGCCCGGCTCTGGATGAATGAGACCAGCGGCGAAAAGTTCTCCAATAACTGGATCGTCCGCCAGAAAATCTCCAACTACGATCCGATCGGATTTCAAGGATTTGCCATGAACATGCGGAGGCCTCCTTTTAATGATGTCCGCGTCCGCAAGGCCCTCTGTCACCTGGTCAACCGCGAGCGCATGAACGCCACGCTGATGTACAACCAGTATTTCCTGCACCGGTCATACATGGAGGATCTCTACGATGCCGGGCATCCGTGCCCGAATCCGCTGACCGCTTTCGACAAGGAACAGGCGCGAAAACTTCTTGCCGAGGCGGGCTGGAAAGCCAATCCGGCCACCGGACTTCTCGAAAAGGAGGGGAAACCCTTCCGGTTCCGCTTCCTGGAACGCGAAGCCTCCTCCGGGAAATTCCTCGCCATTGTTGCCGAGGATCTGCGTGATGCGGGAATTGACATGCAGATTGATTCCAAGGATCAGGCCGCCTGGACCCGCGACATGGATGAATTCAACTTCGA
>CAIZMS010000053.1 GCA_903934155.1 uncultured bacterium
CGCCAGTATTTGAAGCCCGGACAGCCTGCCGTTGCCGTTTTTGAAGGCGTCAAGGCCGGGCCGGTGGTGGCGCGTGAGTTTTGTAATCTGCATGGTTTATGGAAGGTCTAACAATGATCACGAAAAAAATTGAAAAGGCGATAAACGAACAGCTCAACCGGGAGCTCTATTCTGCCTATTTGTATCTGGCGATGTCTGCTGATGCGACTGCCAAGGGCTACAAGGGGGCTGGGAAGTGGTTCCGGGTCCAGTTTCAGGAGGAACAGGCGCATGCCCTGAAGTTTTATGATTATCTCCTGAGTCAGGGGGCGAGTGTGGGGCTTGATGAGATTAAAAAGCCGAAGCTGGCGTGGAAATCCTTGCTGGAGATGTTTGAAGCCACTCTCAAGCATGAGCAATTCATCACGAAGTCATTGAATGGATTGATGGATCTTGCCGTAGCCGGAAAGGATTACGCCACTCAGTCGCTTCTGCAATGGTACATTACCGAGCAAATCGAGGAAGAAGCGAATGATGTGGATATTCTCTCGATGCTCAGGATGGCGGGCAGTTCAACAGGAACCCAGCTGATGATTGATAAGCAGTTGGGGAAGCGGGGCGGTGCGTCATAAAGGAAGCGCAATGATGGGGGGCAGTGCGGGCGGCCCCCGCCGCCCGCACTTTTTTCAGGCAGAAAGGAGCGCGAGGATGAATTTTCGAGATTGCACATGCGGGTTTTCGTGGAAGACCAGGGAGGATTTTCTGGCGGATCCGAACATCAGCATTGTCGGCTATCAGGTCAACTTTGATCATTTACGGGAGGGTTTTTTCCTGTTTAATCATCTAGGGAATGGGTGTTTTACAACAATGTCGATTCATGCCGCTGAGTTTCTCGATCTTTACAGTGGCACGATCTTCCAGAATAGGCTTACAGGCTCATTTGAATGTTCAGGTCAATGCCTGCATCAGAGTAATCTTGCGCCCTGTCCGGCTCAATGTGAGTGCGCCTATGTGAGGGAAGTTGTGACTCTTGTTAAAAATTGGTCGAAGCGTTCAGCCGCATGAGAAAGCTCTGGCTAGCGCTGGTGGCCTGTGCGGCTGTTGTATCCGCGCATGCGGCGGATCCTTTCCGGGTTGTGTTCAGTCAGGTTTCTGAAGGTTCTAATGTACTGGTATCGGTTTCAGTTTCGATTCCTTCCGGCCATCATGTCTACGCCGATCAAGTTGAGGCCAGTCTGGAGGGGGCGGGCCCTTTAGGCCAGGTGGGCGGAGATCGTCCTGTTACCATACGGGATACCCTGACGGATTCTGAACGTCCTGCGTTCAGTCGGGATGTCGTGCTGATCTACAATGCCGGAGTTCCGGTTCCCGGGCGTGCGGTGGTGAAATTTTCATATCAAGGCTGCAACGAACAGGAATGCTTTTTCCCCAAAACCCTTTATTTCAAGCTCAAGACGGCGGGGTTGGATCGTGCCGAAACGATGGCAAAGGGAAACGGGGAGCTCGTTCCCGAGCGACCTTTAGCGTGGCTCGGAATGACCCATTCTCCGGTCATTTCGGCGCGGGCTTCCGGCTATATGGGCGCTTCTGACTTTCTGGCATTTCTGGATCGTGCCGAGGGTAAGGATGTTTCCGGAATGGGGGGGCGGCCGACATGGGCATCCAGGATCAAGGCTGGATTTCTTCTTTTTGGAATTAATCCCGTCGAGTTCCTGAAGGTTCACGGAGTCTGGTGGACTGTTCTGGTGATTATCCTGGGAGGGCTCCTGTTGAATCTGACGCCCTGCGTCTTGCCGATGATTCCGATCAATCTGGCCATTCTGGGAGTTGGGACGCAGAACAGCACTCGAGCGCGGGGACTGCTGTTGGGATCCTGTTATGGACTCGGAATCGCTCTTGTGTATGGGGCATTGGGGCTGGTGGTGGTGTTGACGGGCTCCCAGTTCGGGGCCCTTAATTCGATGCCATGGTTCAATGTGGTGATCGGGGTCATTTTCGTGGCTCTGGCGCTGGCCATGTTTGATGTTTTCGCCATTGATTTCACCCGGTTCCAGCCGGTTGACGCCGGGAGGGGAAGTCAGGGACGGGGGCGGGTGGCCACCGCCTTTGCCATGGGCGGGGTGGCCGCCCTGCTCGCAGGCGCCTGTGTGGCGCCCGTGGTGATCGCGGTGCTGTTGCTGTCCGGTAATCTGTATTCCCATGGAGTTGGTATCGGGTTGGCACTGCCCTTCATTCTTGGGGTGGGGATGGCCTTGCCCTGGCCGCTGGCGGGTGCCGGGCTGACCTTCCTGCCCAAGCCGGGCACTTGGATGACCTGGATTAAGACAGGCTTCGGTGTGTTCATTCTGTTGTTTGCGGTGTATTACTTTTCCCTGGCGTATCAGGGCTGGCGTGGAGCACCGGTGTCCCAGAAGGCCGGGATGGGGATGTATGAAATCACCGCATCGAATCATGCCTCGTGGGCGGGTATTCTTCGTGAATCATCGGAATCCGGGAAGCCGGTTCTGGTGGATTTCTGGGCGACCTGGTGCAAAAATTGCGAGGCAATGGAGTTGACGACTTTTAAAGATGCCGAGGTGAAGGAACGACTTTCCCATTACCTGGTTGTGAAATTTCAGGCTGAAAAACCGGAAGATCCAGCAACGCGTAAAGTACTCGAATCTTTTGAGATCAAGGGGCTTCCCACCTATGTCGTTCTCAAGCCGACCCGGAAGGCAGCCCAACCGTGAGGACGAAGGAAGTTAAAGCCTGCGTCGGAGCGGGAAAGGTCAAGCGGGTAAAACGTCCGGAGAAAAAACATCCTTGTCCGGATTGCCGGATGTGCCAGTGGTGTTCGGATGCCCGATGCAAGGGATGTCGGGGAGCCTGAAGGAGGGAACTCATGGGCGAGGAAAAAAAGCTTGGGATTGTGGTGGTGGGAGCCTCCGGAGACCTGGCTCAAAAGAAAGTGATTCCGGCGCTATTTGCACTTTTCTGCCAAGGTTATCTTCCCCCCGACTTTCATCTTTACGGGATGGCGCGAAGTGACTTTGACAGCGAGGGATTTCGCAGGAAGATTGCCGAAAACCTCACCTGCCGGTATACGCCCGGGGAGGCGTCCTGTGCCGACCGGACGGAAGCGTTTCTGAGTCGCTGCCATTATTGTCAGGGTCAGTATTCCTCGTCCGATTCATTTCTGGATCTCTTCCAGCTCATGCGGGAACAGGAAGGTGACGGGCCGGTAAATCGGATTTTTTACATGGCCATTCCGCCCACGGTATTCCTGGATGTGGCCCGCGCATTGGGCGATTCGGGACTGGTGGCCTGCGGTGACCGTGACGAATGGTCCCGGATTGTCATTGAGAAGCCGTTTGGGCGGGATCGAGAGACTTCCGACATCCTGATTCGCGAAATGCAGAAGGTCTTTAGCGAGGATATGACCTATCGAATTGACCATTATCTTGGAAAAGAAATTGTCCAGAATCTCATGGTGCTGCGATTCGCCAATCTTATTTTCGAACCACTCTGGAGCCGGGCCTATATTCGCAGTATCCATATCCGATGGGCCGAACCTGTCGGGGTCGGGCAGCGCACGGGATATTTCAACGGGTTCGGAATCATCCGGGATGTGATGCAGAATCATCTACTTCAGATTATGTCGCTATTGGCCATGGATCGGCCCGTGAAGTTTGATGCGAGGGAGATTCGTGATGCCAAGGTGCAGTTGCTCAAGGCAATCCGGCCGCTGTCCCTGGACGATCTTGTGGTCGGCCAGTATGGCGCTTCGGAGTCCGGGCGTCAGTCCTCCTATGTGGCGGAGCCGATGGTCCCGTCCGATTCCCTGGTACCCACCTATGCCGCCGCGCTCCTCAAAATCAATAATTCCCGCTGGGACGGGGTTCCCTTTTTCATCGAGGCGGGTAAGGCGTTGGAAGAGCGCATCAACGAGGTGCGGATCCGTTTTCATGAGGTTCCGGGTCATTTGTGGGGGGATCAGCAGGCGCGGGTGGAGGCCAATGAACTGGTGATCCGGATTCAGCCGGATGAGGCGATCACTCTGAAGATCATGAACAAGGTTCCGGGTCTCGATTTGAAACTTGCCCGGACGGATCTGAATTTGCGCTACCAGTCGGCCTTCAATGCCCTGATTCCGGAAGCCTATGAGTGCCTGCTGCTGGATGTCATTCAGGGGGATCGCAATCTCTTCATCCGGGCTGATGAACTGGCCGCCGCCTGGGATGTGTTTACTCCGGTTCTCCACCAGATGGAGGCCGGGAAGATTGCTCCTGAACTTTATCCGTATGGAAGTCGGGGACCGGAGGCGGCCCGACAGCTGGCCCGTCGCTATGGGTTTTTCGGGAGTGACTTGCCATGACCCGGATTTTACTCCGGCAATTTGCATCGGCCGAGGATCTGGCGCAGAAAATGGCAACCCATCTGGATCGTCATCTTCAAGGCATAGGCCCGGTTGCCGTGATGTTATCCGGGGGCAGGACGCCGCTGAAGGTGTATGAGGAGCTGTGCCGGCGGGGAAGCAAAGCCTCGGAATCGGTTCGGGTACTCTATTCCGACGAACGATATGTTCCTGTCGATTCGCTCGATAGCAATTACGGAACCACGGGGCCCCTCCTGAACGCCTTGGCGATCCCGGAATCGCGGATCTTCCGGGTTCACACGGAGCTGGACTGGATGGCCTCTGCTACCCGATACCATCAAGACCTCCGGCGTTTTATGAATGGCAATGGCCGTATCACGCTGGGGCTGCTGGGGCTGGGGGTGGATGGCCATACCGCGTCGCTGTTCTCGTCCGACGATGTGGCGCGCGGGGACAATCTGTATGCCGTGGCGGTGCCCCATGATCCCAAGCCGGACCGGATCTCCGTTACTCCTGAACTGTTGCGCCGGGTGGAACGATTGGTCATTCTGGCGGTGGGTCCTGAAAAACAGGACATTGTCACCCGGATGATTCAAACACCCGACCAAGTTGTGGCCGGATTGGCCCTTCGGGAAGTCCCGCAAGTCGAAATCTGGCAGGCATAAGGCTGGTCGTGAGTCAGGGACGCCCGGCGAGTTCCTCGAGGACAACGCGGGCGGCACATTCGGCGGCCCCGCCATTTCCCAGAAGGGCTCTTACTTCGTCAAACCCCGACAGCATGGCGGCGCGCTCGGGGGATTCCGTGAGGAGAGGAATCAGGGCATTGGAAAGGGCTTCCGGGGTGGCCTGTTCCTGGAGAAATTCGGGGCAGATTCGCCGGTCGGCAATGATGTTCACGATTCCCATAAACCGGACCGTTGCCAGTTTCCGGCCGATCCAGCAGGTGAGCGGTGAGACGATGTAGGCGATCACCGTCGGGCATCCGATCAGCGCGGATTCCATGGTGGCGGTTCCCGATTTTACCAGGGCCGCCCGGCTTTGCCGGAAGACCTGTCTGGCTTCACCCTGCACGACCGCAACCAGGCGAGGGACCTCCTTTAACTGTTCCAGAAGCTTCCTGATATGTGTCTCAATTTCGGGGGTGGGGGCGGGAATGACAAACGAGGCGTTTGGAAATTGCTGTTCCACCCGTTTCGCCGCTGCGCAGAACGCGGGCAACATGCGGTCGATCTCCGTGTGCCGGCTCCCCGGGAGCATCCCGATCCGCGGTTCCCCCTGCCAGGGAAGCGGCGTGAGGGGGGCTTTCAGCACTTCCTGAATCTCGGTGACCAGGGGATGGCCCACAAAATCAACCTTCAGTCCTGTGCCCTCGAAAACTTTTGGCTCAAAGGGAAAAATTGCCATGAGGCGATCCACCACGGCGGCCATCTTTGGAATACGAGCTCGGTTCCATGCCCAAACCTGGGGGCAGATGTAGTAGATCACCTTGATTCCCATGGCATGAGCGCTGGCGGCAAACCGGAGATTGAATCCCGGATAGTCCACAAGCAGGACGCCATCGGGCTTTCGGTTCCGGGCAAGGGCTTCCATTTCACGGAAGACGCGTCGGAAAAAAAAGAGTCGCTTCAGAACCTCCACAAAGCCCATTACGCCCATCTCGCGGACATCCTGAAAGGTTTCTACTCCCTCGGCTCTAAGCCGGGGGCCGCCGATGCCATAATACCGTATCGTGGGGTCGAGCTTTTTGAGTTCCCGGATCAGGCCGGCGGCGTGCATGTCGCCGGAAATTTCGCCTGCAATGACGAGCAGTTCACGGGGACGGCTCATGAAGCCTCCGCGGCGGAGTCCTCGGTGTTCATGGCAATGAGGCAGATTCCCAGCCGGTTGGCCTCGGTGATCAGCTTGGCGCGATCGAGGAGAATGGTGCGTTTGGCTTCCACAGCCAGGACGGCGGTTTTGCTTTTGCGTAGAATTTTCAGGGTGCGCATTCCCACAATGGGGATATCGAACCGCATGTCATGGCCCTTCTTCGCGACCTTGACCACGATGGCCCCGCCGCCCTTGACGAGGCGGCCGGCCCGGAGAATCGTCTCATCGGTTCCCTCATAGGCTTCCACGGCGAGAATGGTGCCGTTCTTGACCACCACGGTCTGCCCGATATCGATTCCACTGGTGATTTTTGCCACATCAAGGCCGAAGCGGATGTCCGCCATTTCGGATTCCGTTGGCTGGCGTCCTCCGATCAAGCCCGCTTCGGGCATGGCATTTTCCATGAACAGGCAGGCCGGGAGAAGCTCAACGCCAACGGCCTTCAGTTCGTTGCAGGCAGTTCCGTAGATGGTGTGCGCGTTGCGCTGTTTCAGGCGGGAGAGAAGCTCCAGCGTAAATTTGTCGAAACGAAGGCTGAAGAGGTGGGTCGGTGTAATCTGGCCGGCCATGACGGCAACTTTGATGCCGCGCGACTGCAAGGCGTCCCGGACGGCGCCGAACTGGCCGAGATAAAGCCATTGAACTTCATCGGCATAGCGGGTGATGGAGCGATCCGTTTCATGCCGGAAGGCGATCACGAAGATTTTTTTTACGCCTTGCGCCCGGGCGGATTGTGCGAGTTGAAGGGGGTAGTCGCCTTTTCCCGCGAGAATGCCGATTTCCGTGATGCCGTGGGGGAAGGAAGCGGTGTTCATAATCAAATGGTGGCCAGGATCCGGTTGGATTCATCCAGGAAGATACCCTGCAGGTTCATCCGCAGCGCCTGAGGGTTGGTGGCGTAGACCATACCCTCTTCCTGGGAGATCATGCCGGTCTTGATGAGGGTATAGATGGATTGATTGAAGGTTTGCATGCCGTCTTCCTTGCCTGTTTCGATGGCGGCGGGAAGGACATCGAGTTTGTTCTTTTCCAGAAGTTTCCTGACGGTGGGGGTGTTGATCATGATTTCCACGGCGGGCACGACGCCGCCCTGATTGCCCTTGATCAATCGCTGGCAGATCACGGCCTGCAGGTTGCTGGCCAGGTTCAGTCGGATCTGATCCCACTCGGCGGCCGGGAAGAGTTCGAGCAGGCGCTGAACGGCGATGGCGGCCGTTCCGGAGTGCAGGGTGGTGAGGACCAGATGCCCGGTTTCCGCAGCGGCGAGGGCCGTCCGGAATGTGGTCTGGTCGCGCATTTCGCCGATCACGATCACATCCGGATCCTGACGCAGGACATGCTTGAGGGCAGCCTGGAAGCTCATGGTATCAAGACCGACCTCGCGCTGTGAGATGACGCATTTCTTGTCGATAAAAAGGTATTCGATGGGATCCTCGATGGTAATCACCCGGAGCGGCTCCGTTTCGTTCATGTGATTCAGCATGGCGGCCAGGGTGGTGGATTTTCCACTGCCCGTGGCGCCGCTGACAATGACAATGCCGCGCTGGGATCCGGCAATGATCTTGATTGATGGGGGAAGATTCAGTTCCTCCACCGTGGGAACCTTGGTTTTGACATGGCGGAACGCCAGGGCCGGTAGGCCCTGGCTCATGAAGGCATTCACGCGAAAACGGCCCGCGTTCTCAACGGAATGGGAAAAGTCTGCCTCATGTTGCTCCTCATAGGATTTCTGAAGATGAAGGGGCAGAATTTGTTTGATCACCTCCACAAGATCAGTCTCCGTCAAGGGAGGCGCGTCGATGGCGGTAAGTTCACTGTGCAGTCGAAGGTAGGGGCTCTGCCCCGCTTTGAGATGGATGTCAGACGCTCCCAGTGTGACGGCCTGCCGTAGAAAATCGTCTATTTGAAACATGCGGATGCTCCTGTGCGAGAGTTCTGGCGAATCAAAGCAAAAGGAGCCGAAGAGAGCAAGACAGGAGAAGTGAAGGGTGGGGGGATGGCTTGCCATCCGAAGCTCAAGCCCTTAGGGCGTGGAGCGCAGGATGGCGGGGACGACGGGGCTCGAACCCGCGACCTCTGCCGTGACAGGGCAGCGCTCTAACCAATTGAGCTACGTCCCCCCAAAAACAGGTGCGCAGTCTGTCGAAACTCAATCGGGATTTCAATATAAAAAGGAAGAAATGTTTCAGGATCCCAAAAGCAGGAAGGCGGCCACTCCGAGAGCCAGGGCAATCCGGTAGTAGCCGAAGAATGACAGGGGGTGTTTTTGGAGGTAGGCGACCAGCCATTTGATGGCCAAGGCGGCGGATATAAACGAAACCCCCACTCCGAGCAGGGTGGTGGCCCATCCATAGTGAGCGAGAATTTCGTGGCCATACTTCAGGGTGTCCAGGGCCGTGGCGGCGCTCAGGGTGATTAATCCAAGAAGGAAGCTGAATTCGACTGCGGCGACCAGAGACAGACCCGCCCAGAGTCCGCCCAAAATGGTTGCCAGGCTGCGGCTGACACCGGGCCACATGGCCAGAACCTGGACGAATCCAATGAGCAGGGCCATTTTCCAAGTGACGGCGGCGAGGCTGAGCCCTGTTTCACTATCCTGTCCGGCAACCTTGCGACGGCGCTCAATCAGGAGGATCACCACACCCCCGACAAACCAGGCTGCCACCACCGGCCATAATCCATAATGGCCCCCCCCGAAAAGGTTTTGCTTGATCCATTTTTCAAGCGTCAGGCCGATCACGGCGGCGGGCAAGAAAGCCAAAACCATATTGATTCCCAGCTTGAGTCCCTCCGGGTTTTTCCCCAACCCGCCCTCGATGACGCCTCGCAGGCGCTTGAAATACAGGCCGACGACCGCGAGGATGGCTCCCGCCTGGATGCAGACGGCATAGGCTTCGGAGGCTTCCTGGGTTCCGGCGGTCTGGCCGATGCCCATGAGTTTTTGCGCCAGGAGAAGGTGGCCGGTTGAACTGATGGGAAGATATTCTGTAATGCCCTCGACGATGCCAAGGACGGCCGATTGGATCAGGGTCATGTCTGACATAGGGCTGACCTGGATAGGGGTTACAGGATTTTTAGTTTCGGAAGATCCTGAATGTCGACCGCGCCGACGAGCCGGTTTTTGCCGTCAACCACAAGGAGGTCATCGATGTTGTGTTTTTCGAAGATCCGGAGCACATCCGCCGCCAGGCAGTCTTCCTTCACGGTGATGGGATTCCGGGTCATCAGCGATTCGACCGGAAGATTTACC
>CAIZMS010000054.1 GCA_903934155.1 uncultured bacterium
CACCAGAGCGGCAGCCAGCCGACGGTCCCCGTTTCCCGAGACATGCCACCGGCTTCGTACAACCGCTGATAGATGCCGGGATACATGGCCCGCGCCTGCTTCACCCCCTGCATCACGAGCTCCGGGGTATCGTAAAGATCCAGACACAGGTTATCCGGATGCCGCAACGCGCTGAAGGCGTCCATGTGCGAGTGCAGGTCGGCCATGCCGACGATATATTTTCCCTTCCCCCGCCCGGCCAGCAGGCGCGAGTACGTCATCACGCTCTGCCAGACCGGATTGTCCTCGCGCAAGGAAACGGGCAGGAACGTGCGCCAGTCCTTGAGCACCGGGTCGGCCCAGTTGGTCTCGATGTTGCTCGGACTGAACTTCATGGTGGACCCCATCCAGGCCCCGAACTGGTCCGGTCCGTGGTCGGGCGAGCAATAGGGAATGGACTCGCCCATGAACTCGGTCGTCTCCACCCACTGATCAAGAAGATCCAGTTGGGCGTTATAGTCGCCGCGGCAGGGATTCCAGTACCGGGTCTGGTAGATGTCGGTCATGGGGACCCCGTCGCGTTTCGGCACCTCGGCGCACACGATCGGCCGCTTGAGCACGTCGCCCGCCCAGAACGCATTCCAGCGCTGGCGCACTTCGGCAAAATCAGGTTTGGTCGTCAATTGCATGGCTATCTTTTTCTCTCCCTTAACGTTTTATGTCCGCATTGCCAGAGGCTCACTCGGTGCCTATCGCCACGGCAGCCTGAAGTGAAACAGGACTTTCGCAATCACATTTTGTCTATCGATCACTCCGTGATAGCTGTTTTCGGAATCGCCGCTTTCATAATACTCCCCCGCCGCAAGAGGATGGTGCTCCCCCAGCACCTTCGGCTCCGACAACAGCACCCCGGTCGACGAGACATCCATGCGCCCCTTCCGGGAAGGCGGCGAAACGGCATCTCCGGGAAGGGCAAGGGCTCGATGAATCCAGGGGTGCGGACTGACGCCGGCGACGGGCCGGAACACGAGAAGGTCTCCTTTTTTGATTCCGTCCAGGCCCGGGAGCAGGCGACAGGCGACGACATAAGACCCCAGAGGCATCGTCGGTTCCATTGACCCGGTTGCAACAACATACCGGGGAAACAGGACGCCGAGGATCAAGGCCCCCGCAACGATGGACAACGTTTTCGCTGGCCGGTCCAGCCCTACTGCCTTCTGAATTCGCCGCCGCGCCGAGGGGTTCATGTTAACGCCTCACCGCCAGGGGGAACAGCCCCGGCCTTTCTCGTATCCAGCGTCCGGCGGGTCGCCTCGCTCCGGGCGCGCGTGATCGGATACAGCCAGCAGCCGAGGATCCCCAGGCCGATGGCCACGACCTGCGAGGCCACCAGCAGGACCTTCATGCGCATGATGACCGACAACGGCACCCCGGCGGTGTCGGCGGTGAGGGTGTTGAACCCCGCCAGCGCCAGCACGAATCCCGTGATCGCCGTGGTGATCGTGAACGCCAGCTTCTCGGTGAAGGCCACGCTCGCGCCATAGACGCCCTCGCGCCGCAACCCGGTGTGGAGTTCATCCTCGTCGCAAATATC
>CAIZMS010000055.1 GCA_903934155.1 uncultured bacterium
AGCTTCCTCGTGTTCTGGTTTGGCGCCTGCATGGGGAGTTTCCTGAATGTCTGCATCTATCGCATCCCGCGCGAGGAGTCGGTCGTCAAGCCGCGCTCCCATTGCACGCATTGCAACACGGAAATTTCGTGGTATGACAATATTCCTCTGGTTAGTTTCTTTGTCCTGCGCGCCCAGTGCCGGAAATGTGGCGGCGCCATCTCCGCCCGCTACGTGGTGGTCGAGGCCCTGGTGGCCGTCCTGTTCGTTCTGGTCTGGCTGAAGTTTGGAACCCTAGGTGACTATACCCCCCTTCATTTGACCCCCGTGTATTCCCTGCCGGTTGTTTTCCTTTTCTGGCTGGTTGTCTTCGGTCTCGCCCTTGGGACATTTGTGGATCTTGAACATATGATCATTCCCGACCGCGTCTCGCTAGGCGGTATTGTGCTAGGCATCCTGTTCAGCACCCTGGTTCCGGAATTACACAACGAAGCGGATGGCTATGGGGGATTCCTGTCAGCCTTTCTCGGCGCCGCCATTGGCGTCGGAATTCTTTGGTTTATCGCCGTTCTGGGGAAATTGATTTTTCGAAAGGACGCCATGGGCATGGGCGATGTGAAATTGATGGGTGCCATCGGCGCCTTCCTCGGATGGCCCTCCGTCTTGTTTACCCTGATGGTGTCCTCATTTCTCGGTGCCGCCGTGGGAATCACCCTCGTCCTGACCGGCAAAAAGGCCATGCAGAGCCGCATTCCCTACGGCCCCTACATCGCCCTGGCCGCCCTCATCTGGATGCTCTGGGGGCCCACCCTCTGGAATGCCTACGTCAACTGGCTGATCCCGCCGCAATCCCTCTAAGACGGCTTGATTGCCTCGGCGGCACTGGTCACCGTCGTGAAGTCAACACCCAGTGTCTGGTTAATTATTCCCATATTTCACCGGAGTTTCATGCACAACCATTGCAGAACCCGGATGGACTAAAACAACCTTCCCGTCTTTCCAAACGGCCAGCGGCTGATTTCGCCGCCTGTGGTCGTCTACCACGCCTTGAATCGCCACATTCATGGCTTCCACTGCTTTTTGTGTCAGCGTTTTAAGTTTCACCTTACTCATGAACAATTGTCTCCTTAACCAAGCGATACCGATATTCATCGTGGATGGTCATCTTGCCACTAGCATCTTCAAATACCAGCACGGGGTTCTGCCCGGAGTTGTCAAAGAAGTGGAGCGAATCAACCAGCGGACGATAATGATGAAATAAATTCGTCAATGTGCGCGAAAACCGGCGACGAACATCATTCTCCGGGACATTATGCCCGCCGTTTTGAACCCGATCCCAGATGCGAGCCAGACCAAGTTCCACATCAGTATCCACATATAGAACAAGTGCACCTTATAGCCTCGGCTCTTGGCGTTTTGAATCACCTTGAGATAAGTTTTTCCAGACAATGTGGACTCAAACGAAAAACTATCCCCTGCCCGAATTGATTTATCAATTTCACGGAGCACAAGGCGCCCCGCTCCACCGGGCGAAGAAGCCGGTGGGTAGGACGCGCTTGCAGTGGGAATTTTTCATCACCATGGTGCCGGCCTCAATCTTGCCGCCGAATTTCTCCAGCCAGGGCACCAGCAGGTTCTTCATCAGCGGCGGGGAGAACCCGAGCGTGTGGCAGGTGAAGAGCACGAAACGGGGCCGGTCGGACATCAGGGGAAGCAGTAAATCAAGCAGCTTGAGCAGGTGCTCTTCCAAAATCCACTTCTCCCCTTCTGGCCCTTTTCCGTAACTGGGAGGATCGAAAATAATGGCATCGTACTGGCGTTGACGACGCCCTTCCCGCGCGACGAATTTCAGGACATCATCGGTGATCCACCGGATGGGTGCCGCCTTCAGTCCGCTTGCCTCGGCATTGCGTCGAGCCCAGTCATTGATGTCGGGTACCGCATCCACATGGCATACTTCCGCCCCCGCTTTGGCGGCGAGGAGGGTCATGGCCCCGGTATAGGCGAACAGATGAAGGACCCTGCAGGGTTGGCCACCGACAGAAACCTGCCGCGAGACCCAATCCCAATGGCAGGTATGCTCCGGGAAAAGGCCCATATGGCCGAACCCGGTGGGTTTGATCGTGAAGGTCAAATCGTCCCATTTCATCGGCCACTGGGGCGGCGGCTTGTGGGTAAAAGACCAATCCCCCCCACCCGTATTGCTCCGGTGATAGGTTCCGGCAGCGGTCTTCCAAAGTTCCGGCCGTTCCGGGCGCCACAATGCCACCGGCGAGGGCCGATTGAACACATGACTGCCAAAGCGTTCAAGCCGGCACCCGTCGCCAGCATCCAGAAATTCATAATCCGAGGTTGTGCGTGCCGCAAGTTCCATGATGTAACTCCTCGGGACAGCATACCTGAAGAAACAGGTGATGCAAGCATCCGTAGTTTCTGCTCCTCATCCCAAAAACATAATGATACTATTCTGGTCTTGTTTTATGAGTACGCATGCACTTCTAAAAATGATTGGCGCGGTCAACGCCGGGGAATCATCCATCGAACCCCGCGCGAATGCTCCCCTTGTGCTCCTTGTCGGAAATCCAAATGTCGGCAAAAGCGCCCTGTTCAACAAGCTCACCGGCCAGTACGTCACCGTCTCTAATTATCCCGGCACCACAGTCGAAGTCGCCCATGGTCATTGTCCCCAACTGGGGCATGAAACCGAAATTGTCGACACTCCCGGCATGTACAGTCTACTGCCGATCACCGACGAGGAGCGCGTGGCCAGCGATATTCTTTTCTCGCACCGGGTAAGGGTGGTCATCCATGTGGTGGACGCCAAAAACCTTGACCGCATGCTGGGGCTGACATTGCAGTTGATCGAGTCCGGCCGACCGGTTGTGCTGGCCCTCAACATGATGGATGAAGCTCGAACCTTGGGCATCACCATTGACCACGCCAGGCTTTCCCTGCGTCTCGGCATACCTGTCATCCCCACGGTCTCCCTCTCCGGCGAGGGGATTTCCGAACTCATCAAAACCCTGAAGGCTCCGCCCCCACTCTCCATGCTCCACATCGAATGCGGCTCGCTGATCGAAGAGGCGATCCTCGACATCGCCCGGCATCTCTCACCCGCCAGCCCCATTTCTCCGCGTGCCCGGGCAAGCCTCCTCCTGCAGGGCGACGTGCGTGAAAGGGAACGACTGGTCCAGGAAAAAGGCGAACAGGCATC
>CAIZMS010000056.1 GCA_903934155.1 uncultured bacterium
CAAGGCGGCGGCATAGGTGATCATTTTCTTCCCATCGCACACCACCGTATTTCCCGTCATTCCCTTGAGAAACCGGAGTGCCAGTCGGTTGGGTCTTTCCGCCGCCAGGGCATAGGAGGCTGAAATCTCCTGCTTCATCCCCTCCATCTCGCTGTTGATCAGGAATGTCACCTGACACCGGAAGTGCTTGGATGACTGTAAAACCACGCCAAGTGCCATCAGCGACTTCCCCACCATCGGATCCGGCGTGGGAACGGCCGAAGGGGGCGGAACCAAAGCCACGGGCACCGCATTGGTCAGCACCGGGATCGCGTTGGTTGAAGCTGGCGCATTTGTCTCGGAATCCGCCACCGTTGCCAGGATCAACACGACACAACCGGTTAGAAACATGGCTTTCATGTTATTTCAGCAATTCCTTTCTCCTGGAGGAAGGGAAGTGACAGGGCCTCCTGACTCTCCACGAAATCCTTGACGCACAGGTGCAACCCACCCGCCGGCATCGGAATGTATTTTCCGGTTGCCGTCGCCAATACCGTCTGCCGCTCATCCAGAACCCGGCCCTCCGTCAGGGTGATCCGGGACTTTCCCCCGGTAACCCAACCCTCGACCCGGATCGCCTGACCGACCGTCACGGGCTGCTTCAACCGCACCGTTATCTCGGCGGCCACGCAGGCCTGTTTGAAAGTCAGGATGGCCGCCCAGGTCATCACCTCATCCAGCAAGGTCATCGAAATTCCGCCGTGTACGAGGTGACGGTATCCGAGGTCGGATTCCCGGGTCACATGAGCCAGCACAATCCGGTCGCCTTCCACGCGGGATCTCGCCTTCAATCCGTTGGGATTATCCTGCCCGCAGACGAAACAGGTTTTCGTCCACGGCAGGGTTCCCTCAGAGTAATCCCATCCGCTCATGTTAGAACAACTCCACGGGGCGCGCCATTCCCAGGGATACCAGGATCCGCGCCGCACCTTTTTTCAACAGGGAGTTATAGACTGAAGCCATGCGGTTGTAGGTCTCCTTCAACACCTCCACCCGCATGGCCTGATCCTTGAGCCGCTCCCGCAGGGGTAAAAGCATATCAAGGGTCTCGATCGTTGCATCCGTATCCAACTGCTCAAACAGGCGACTGATGGCGGCTTTCAGGCGGCTCTCGGCCTGGGAGCATTCCCGCACGCCCTCCACATTGGCCGCCAGATCGCAGGCATTTCCCAGCACATCCAATGCCGGCGAAATATTGGCCGGTACGGCCGCCACAATATAAGGGATCATGTCCCGGCATTCCTGCAGGGCGGTTCGGAGCTCCACCCAGGCCTCATCCCTCTGGATCCGGGCAAAGGAAAGCATGCGGTAGGCCTGCCCGACCCACATCACGCCGCCCGCCAGGATAACGGCCAGAAAAATGACGACAACCGGGAACATCATGAACGTCGACCTTATCCTTTCAACAACACATCACCGCTCGCCTGGAACCCCTTCGGCAACCGCGCCGCGAGACTGGCGGCATCATGGGCATAAACCGGATCAATCTCGATCTTCACCGCCAATCGCCCCTCGGAATCACGCGGAACCTTCACGCCACAGGCCACCAGCCAGCGGGCGAATTTCTCCATCATGGCCTCCCGCGATGTGGCTGGCGAATCCTGACCCTCCGCATTCTTCACCGGAGCAAACTCATCCTCCCGGGCGAACGCCAGGATCAGGGCCTCCTTCGCGTCCGGGAGCGCATCAAAAATAAACTTCTCGAACTTGGTCGCGTTCGGCTTGTCCGGCTTCACCGTCTTACCCTGATCGTCGCAATACGGAACCTTCTTGTGGGCCGGGTGCAGGGGCAACCCCGCCGACAGTTCGCGAATCAGGAACTCCCGCGAAAAAATATGAATGGCCACACTGCCGAACTTGAAGAGAAGCTCGCCATCTGCCAGGCGCTCATTTTTCTGCTCCCGGGTCAGCTCGGTATACTCGACCACGGAAGTCCGTCCGTCACGCACAACCGTGACACCCAGGCCCTCATCAGGATTGCACTTGGCGCACACCTTCAGCGACATGTCGGCGCGCCGTTGCAGATGAACGCCCACGAAAACAGGATCGGCGATGTCAACCAGCGGATTATCCACCTGGAAATAAAACAGCGTCGTCAGACCCCGCCCCTTCATGTCCGCCAGCATTCCGCGCCGGTCAAGCGCCGAGAGAATTCCACCATGCCCATCCGGGGCGGCAAAAAGTTTTCCAGGTGACTCCAGAACCATTCGTCCGTCAGGGTGAAACGCAGGCAGGGTTCCCTGGACAAAAAACTTCACCCGATCCGGATTCAACCCGAAACAATTGTTCTGGGCAAAGAATTTCCGGGTATCCGCATCATTCCCCTCGCTCGTCATGATGTAGAACGGAATCGCGGCCTGGAACTGACGTTCAAGCGCCAGAATTTTCCGGGCGTGAATCTCGAACAACGACGCCTGAGTGATCGGGGCCAGCCGGTAGGTTCCCTTGGGGCCATCATAGCCGAGCCGGGTTCCCTGCCCGCCCGCCACCAAGATCACACCAACCTGCCCCGCTTTCAGCGCGGCCTCACCGAGGGCTCGCGGTTCGGAAATCTGGGAGGCCTGGAGCGACACTACCGGCGCCGGCTTCATTGCCCCCAAAGGGACCGCCGGCTCCCCTCCATCCTTCAACAAGGCCTGAATCGCCGTAATGGTTTTGAAATCCAAGGCCTCAACCTGACTCAACAACCCGGCCTGCTGCACGGCATCCAGCGTGTCCCAGAATTTCAGAACATGCCCCTGCCCATGCTTCTCCAAAATGCTTTTGGCTTCCGAATAGTTCATCACAATCCCCACTTCTTTGCTTACTGACCACTCTCCACACGACTCATCCGGCGGAGCAATTCCTGATCCGCCTGACTCAGGCCGATCGGATGCGCCAGCAAATTCCCCGCCAATTCAGCCGCCTTCTTCACATCCCCATTTTTCTCATGCCACTGGGCCAAATGAAGCTGAACTGAAGGGTTATCCGGGGAAAGGGACAAGGATTTCCGAAGAGCTTCCCCGGCTTCGGGCAACCGACCTCGCTTGAACAGAATCATACCCAGGGTATCCCATACGGTGCCGACTTTTTCATTGGCCTTCAGCGCCGCCCGGGCGAGGGACTCGGCCTCGTCCAGCTCGCCCTTTTCCTGAAGCGTCCAGGCCAGGTCGTTCATCACCAGGGGATCTTTCCTGCGTTCGAGACTTTTCCGCAGGGAATTTTCGGCCTTGGCATATTCCTTCCTATCCAACTGCATGGAGGCCAGAACCTGATTCGCAAAGGCATGCCCGGGATCCTGCAGCAATAGGTTTCGGATATGGACTTCCGCCAGATCCCGGCGGCCTTCCTGCACATCCAGACGCAGAAGCAGTTCCAGCAGAATCAGCGTATTGGGGCGCATCCCGAGCGCCTGCTCAATGTAAGTCCGGGCCTCCACATACTGGGTCCGGCCGAGGGCAATCTGACCCAGCACCACGGTTGTGATGAAATCCTGTTTTTTTGCCCGCTTCAATTTCCGCTCACAGTCCTCCAGCCCCTTGGTGTCATTCTGCTGCATCATCACGGCGGCCAACATCGCCCAGGCGGGTGTCATGTCGGGCTTCATATCCACCAGTTCCTGCAACACCACGCGAGCCTTGCCCGATTCCCCGGCCGCCAGATTCATCACGGCATATTCCATGGCAATCCGATCCTTCGGAACCCCCGCCTGCTGAGCGCGGTCGAGCAACGCCGTCGCCTCCGCAAACCGGTTTTTGCGTGCGTCAATCCGCGCCAACGACAACAGAAGCGATGCATTCTTGGGATCCTTCTCGAGCAATTGGCGAAGAATATCCTCTCCCGCCTGCTGATCCTGAGCCAGGTAGGCCATGGCCAGGCCCTGGCTTAATTGATCCTTCCGGTCGGGCGCCAGCTCAATGGCCCGCTTGTATCCCGCCACCGCCATGCCCGGCTGCCCCGAAAACGCCCAGGTCATGCCGAGGTTGGCATAAGCCTC
>CAIZMS010000057.1 GCA_903934155.1 uncultured bacterium
GACCCCGCCCATCAGCGAACCGGATTCGGAAGACAAGATACGGTTCGTTCCGGATCCGATCATGACCGTCGCGGCAAACCCGCCCTGGAAATACTCGATCCCCGGCGCCGAAAAGATCACCGAGCGCCCGTCATCAGCCAGCCGGGCCTCCGGCGATTCAGCCCAGGCGGGCGTCCCGCAAGCCCATAGAATGGCACAAGCCGCCCAAACCCTGAAACTGTGCGACAGGAACCTCATGTCTTAAGTAACTACCACACCAAGTCGTGAAAGGGAAGACGAACGAAATGTAGTGGATAATGTGATCGCTTCCAAATTCGCGATTCTCATTGGCAATTTTCATAATGCAACATTTTACGGCTTCCAAACTCCGGTGATCGTATCGAGGCCCACACCCAGCTTCAGTTTCGCCACCCGATCCAGTTCCTGCGCCTGGCCGGTCAAGTGGATCGTTCGCTGGACGTGCCGCATGACCGCTCCAGGCTGGAGCGCTGCGGCAGGGGATGATGATTCAAGTTCAAAAAATGGGCCCAGAGGTGGCTTTCCCGGTTCCGGCGAACCATCGTTGTAGGAATTGATCACATCGCCCGCATAAGGATATTTCTGCTGTTCCCACATTGAGTTCACGAAACCATCCGGCGCCTTTTGCACATTATACACAACCAGGGTCAGCACCCGCGTATCAGCATCGTAGCTCCCCATAATCCCCTTGGAACGGGCCGCGCCAATCCCGATCTTGCCGCGCCTCGTCCCGTCACCACGAAAGAACAGGACATCATCCTTGATCTTCAAGTAGTCCGCAGGCACCTTGCCGAAATAGGAATCGTTCACCTTGGCGCCTAACTGGGTTTCCGGTCCCGATTCAACGGGAATCACGACCGTCACCCCTGGCGACGGCTTGTACATTCCCAACAACCAGATTGAAAGCAGTCCCTTTTCGCGGGTCCAGGGTTCGTGGCCCCGATTCGTCAGCCGGTTATCCGTCTCATAGGCAACGGCCTTGATGCCGGGCGAAAGGACGATACCGAATGCTTCTGCGGCCTTAGCAACGGACATCAGCCGGATATCCCGATCCACTCGAACATCAAATTTCGTCCCGCTGGCGTTTCTCAAGCGCATATCCTGGCGGAATGAAATTGAAGTGGGCGTACTCTGGAGCACTTCAAACGGTTCAGTATCCAGCGCTGGCGGCGTTTTCCATGATGCAAAATCAAATTTTGCACCTGGCGCAAAAAAGAGGCCGAATTGCCCTCCCTCGGGTCCCAACCAAAACCGTTCCTCCCCGCCAAACACATAAATGTGCTCTTCCAGCCGACCGCGCACGGCGTCCTTGGACAGCACCCCCTGCTCAATCAGTTTATAATTCAACCAACCGAAACTGGGTCCGGGCAGGCCAGCCATCGTGCTGGTCATCACGCGCCCCTGGTATTCCGGCACCACCGCCACCTGCGCGTCGCCATCGGCCAGGACAATAACCTTGGCATACTTTCCAAGCCATTCCACGTCCTGCCCGAATGTCCCACCCCGCACCGGCCCTGAAATCATCAGGGTTATCAATCCCAATCCTGTCACAGTTTTCACGACATGCCTTGCGTTCATATTTCCTCCCATACTATTTCGGTTTATGGATACAAGTCCTATTTTATAACCGCCTCGACGGCACCATGCTTGTGAGAGAGACGAAGATTCAAGGTTTTCGTCGCTGCATCCCAGCGCATCTCCACCGCCGCTCCGCCCGGCTCCACCACACACTCGGGTTTGGAGGAACAGGTCACGACCAACACTGTGTCGCGCTCCGGGAATTCCGTATTGGCCTGCAACCACAGGCGTTTGCCCCGTTTCTCAAGCTTGCCGACCAAATACGCATGCGGCCCCACAGTTCCCTTGAGCAAAGGGAAGCTGCTCCCCGTGAGCGGAATGGAATAAGACTCGGTCACGTCCTCGTTCTCGCGGGAGTTCTGGATGGTCAGTGTGTCCCCGATACGGCAGGCCCAGGCATCCCCCTCGTACCACTGGGGATACGCGGCATCAAAGACCGACTTCACCTTTTCCGTGTCCTGCAACTCAGAGACCGGCACGTTCCGGATAGTTTTCCCAAGCGACTCGTTCCCCTGCGGGAGAACAGGAATGAAGTAATACCGCCCCGTATTCGGGAAGAATTCCCAGAGCTGGCCATCATAGGCCCCCATCTTCCGGAACCCGTAAGTCGCGGCGTAGAGCGGGCCGTATTCAACATAATGCGGCCATTTCTCCAAATCGCCGGGGCTCGTTTTGTCATTGTAGACCGCCAACTTGATGTTCGCCAAGACCTCTTCCTTGGTGGGAACCAGACGGTGAACAACAGCTGCCCGAATCAGCGGTACGACAAATCTCTTAAAGGTGTCGGTGGTACGTCCGCTGTCATACCAGATGCCCGAAGCCCAGTCCGACTTCGGGTCACGGGCTACCCGTATTTCGCTCCCCATCAGGGTCTGGCCATCCAGACTATAGATCCCACAGCCTCGACTGATGCCCATCAGTGCGTTCAACGCCCAGAAAATGCGCGGCATGGTGCCCAACACCCCGGATCGCTCACCCTGGCAAACCCCAAGGCCATTGAAACCGGCATTCTGCCAGTAGAACCCGCCATCCTCCCACGCCCCGTGCTGGTGGGTGATGCCGCCCAGCCAGAGCCCCATGGCGCAACTCTGGGAATAGAACTGGCGGCGGATGATGTTGTTCTTCTGCGACAGCACCAACCACGGCCCGTATTCGCGGATGAACGCCCCATGTCTATCCATCATCAACTGCCATTTATCATCTTTGTAGGTGCCATCCGCCTCCTGGTGGAACATGCCGTATTTCGCGCACAACTTGATGGCGCGGTGACGATACCTCATGCTTTCCGCGTCATTGTAGAGCTCACCGAGCCGTTCCCCGCCCTGCATGCCGATGACGTTGGGTACATGCTGGAACATCCATTCGATGTCGGACAACGCCAGATCGTGGGTGCGCAGGAGGATCCCGCAGGGTAGCTTATCCATGCCGCGCGCAAAATCGGACATCGGCACGGCCAGCCGCTCCACGCCTTCGGTAATGATGCCCATGTTGGGCGCGATATCCGCCGGAATATCCGGATTGAACCGGGTGAAATCGGACACCCATGTCGCTTCCAACGTAAAGAGCGGCTTGTCGGCGGTCAGTGGCCGCCTGAGCGTCCTCCTGGAGTGGTCGCTATTCACATCGAACCGGCGCACCTCGGACCATTTCCCCAGCAGGGCGCCCTTCTCGCCCCGGATCCGCCAGTACCAGGCCCCCGGCGCGGGGAGCTTGTCGTCCGGAGCCATGTACAGCGGCGAATTGGCGCTGCTCCGGACGGAAATCTCCACCGGCGCGGCGAAGTCCGGCGTCCGGGACAACTGCAACCGGTAATCAAACACGAGGGGAATCGCCTTCCAGCGGAACATGGCCGCCCAATCAGTGATTTCGGCATCCGCTACCGGGGAAAGCATGACGGGCGCCTCGGGCAAGGTTTCGGCAATCGCCAGGCTCCGGAGACGGGCGTCACCGGACGTTTTAACAGTCAACAGAATTTCCGTTTCATTTTTTTGGGGAAAGGGCTTGTTCAGGTCCGCCGCATAGGCACCGGGTTTGTCAGCCCGGAGCAACACCACGGGTTTCCCCGCGCCAGCCAGACGTTGGGCGAGAATCTCGACCGGCGCCTCAGCAACATCCACTCGACACTCGAAATTCTTGTTGAAATCCAACCGCACGGCCGCCTGCCGGAGTGCACCGGTGGAATCCACCAACCCATTCACCGTCTGGGCATGAAGTGGTTTGCCATCCACAAACACCTCACAGGCCGGAGGCAGATCCGGCACCTTCCCCTTTTGCAACATCTTCCAAAGCTCGTGGGTCTGACGAAAGACACTGACATCCGTCGAACACGCCAGGAACGCAAAACCATTATCAAGCCCATCATGCTCCTTCACAAGGAA
>CAIZMS010000058.1 GCA_903934155.1 uncultured bacterium
CCCCATGGAAGCCTTCACGATAAAGTCGCCACCCAGGATCTAGTTAATGGTCTTGGCCTTGGCCGGAGACTCAACGATTACCAGTTTTGTTGCCATGTGACTTTTCCTTATGATGTCCGCAAACCGACACGCTGGCCGGATAACATTTTCACAACACGTTTCATTTCCAATCCCAGTAAAAGCGCACTGATTTCAGAAGCCTTCCGTCCCGACTGGCGGATCAGGGAATCCAGACCGATTTCCCGCTCGACCGCAATCAACTCCACCAGGGCCGTCTCGGCCTCCGTCAAGATCGGCCTTCCCGCCGCCACACCGGCTCCCTTCACCGGCATCGGAATCAGGCACCCCAATTCCTCCAGGATATCCTCCACACTCGAAACCAGTTTGGCACCGTTCTTGATCAATTTATGGGGCCCCCGTGACCCAAAGGAATCAATCCGGCCCGGCACGGCAAACACAGTCCGGCCCTGGTCAAGAGCCTGATGCGCCGTGATCATTGCCCCGCTCGCGACATCTGCCTCCACCACCGTCACCCCCTTGGACATCCCGCTGACAATCCGGTTCCGCACGGGAAACGTTGTCTTATCCGGCTGACGCCCCAGGGGATATTCGGAGATGACCGCCCCCTGCCCGCTGATCTGTTTTGCCAAATCGGCATTTTCGAGAGGAAACATGCAATCCAAAGCACCTCCCAAAACGGCCACAGTGCGCCCTTTTCCCTTGAGCGCGCCGCGATGCGCAGCGGTGTCAATACCCCGGGCCAGCCCGCTGATCACCGTCACGCCGCTTTGAGCGAGTTGAGACGCCAGTCGCTCGGCTGTCTCCATGCCATAATGCGAGGTGCGGCGGGATCCGACGATCGCCACCCCGAGTTCGTCGCGGGACTGAATCGTCCCCTGCACATACAGCGCCAGGGGTGGATCATAAATCTCAAGCAACCGCTTCGGGTACTCCCCATCCAGAGGCGTAACCAGCCGGGCACCAATCGCCCCGGCATTCACTTCCTCCTTAACAGGATCCAGGCCATCGCGCTGGGAAAGAATCGCCGAAATCATGGAGGAACTTACTCCTGCCACAGACGAAAGAGTGGCCTTGCCGGCCTTCAGAATGGCCTCGACGGAGCCTAGGGCGGCGGAGAGAGTTCGGACGGTGACCGGCCCGACCCCTTTCATCATATTCAGAACGATATACGCCTGCCTCGAATCCAAAACATCCTCCCACTTTGTCGCCGTTGGGCAAATAATTGAGCCGGTTAGATATCACAACCACTCCTCGAGCGCAAAGGGAATCCCCCGGCCACCCGATTCTGGGAGCCTATGAGCTCCGAAGGGGACGTAGAGCCCGGTAGCTGGAAACGCAACGTTCGCCGGAACATGCCGGGCGATTTTCCGGTGATCCGGATGAAAGCCTCGTAAAACGCCTTATAAGTGCCGAATCCGCATTCGAGAGCCGTTTGTTCCATGGTGCGCTTCTGTGGCATTTGCATCAGCAATTGGGCGTGCTGTATGCGAAACCGGATGAGGTAATCATGAGGCGAGCGTTGCAGATTGTCACGGAACCGCATTTCGAGCGTCCTCTTCGAAACGCCCAGTTGCCGGGCGACTTGCTCGATGTTGAGCGGCGTCTTCATGTGCGTTCTCATAAAGTCAAGCGCGCCCTGCGCCACCGGATCCGGACTGTAGAGCATGTCCGTGGATTGGCGCACGACGACGCCGTCAGGTTCCAGAAGGATATCGGTTTCAGGGGGTGCTTCCCCGCGCATCATTCGATCCAGGAGCGCTGCGGCTTCCCACCCCACCTGTTCGGAGTTGCGCGAGACACTGGTGAGGGTGGGAACGCAGTGTTCGCAGATCGTTTCATCATTATCCATCCCGCTGATGGCGACATCCTCCGGAATGCGAAGCCCCGCCTCCTGGCATCCTTCCATCAGGAATTGGGCGCGATAATCATGTGTCGCCAGGATTCCAACCGGACGGGGGAGCGACATGAGCCATTTTACCACGCCGGCAATTCGCTGTGGCCAGGTAAGCTTTGACTCCTCACCCGGAGTGCGGAGGAAGGCCTCGCAGCAATGGCCGGCTTCCTTTGCCCGTTTATGAAAACCCAAGTGCCTCTGATCCGAATACCACACATCTTCCCATCCGAAAAAAGCGAGATGTCTCAAGCCAAGATTGAGCAGATGGTCAGCGGCTAATTGTCCCGCCTGGAAATGATTCACCATCACGCGCGGAACTCCACAAGAGTCCGCCAAACCTCCCGCCAGATTCACCACTGGGATACCCATCTTTTGCGCGAAGCGCAGTTCGTTCTTGTCATTGGACGCGGCAATGATCGCGTCCCCCTTCCATCCGCGCATCGTGCGGAGTGTAAGCGCCGATTCCTCGGCGCCACGAAGCGTAGGAGGACTGCTGAAAAGATGCCAACCGCCCGTTTCCCTCGCGTAGCGCCGGATACCGTCGAGACAGCGGGCGATCCATGGGACCGAAGCCGGGTAAACAAGAGCGACTTTCCGATAGGGAAGATTGCGCATATGGTTATTAATATTGCGCATACCTTCCATTGCGCGCAAGTGCAAAGTGGCGGATAATGCTCTAAAACGAAATACGGATCCCCTATGAAAAACGCCTATTCGGTCGATCACCCTGACTTTGAACTCAGCCCCTACACTGGCATGACCCGGAAGCATTACATCGACTGTGCCCGGTACGTCCTGGAGCGCGCCTTCACCCACGTCAAGTCGGTCGATCAACCCCTTGTCTTCCCGATCATTCCCGGAAGCAAGACCTACCCGCAGCCGGGCGACCCCGAGTGGCGCCATCGCTCGCACGAGTGGGAAGCGCTGGAACGGACCTTCACGCTCGCGGCGCCGTTGATGCATGTGGACCCGGGGATCAGTATCGGCGGGATCAGGTTGCACGACTACTACAAGCACCACCTCTATAATGCGTTGACGCCGGGTCACGCGAACAGCCTGCCCCTGCCGGAGGATCTACCTGATGCGACCTACCAATTCACCTGCGAATTCGGCGGCCTCACCAAGACGCTGCTGCTGTTGCCGGATGTGCTGTGGCCCTCCTACACCCGCAGGCAGAAGGACGAAATGGCGGTGACCCTTTCCAAATGGGCGCACCACCGGACGACGCAGAACAACTGGCGCATCTTCAATATCTGCGCACTCTCGTTTCTGAAAAAACACGGGTATTCCATTGATGATGACCTGCTTAAAAGTCACTTGCTGTGGGTCGCCTCCTACCATGCAGGAGATGGCTGGTATCTTGAACAGACCTATAACTATTACACCATCAGCCTGTTCGTAGTTTATTGCACCATCTGGAACCGCGCCTTCGGCGCCGAGCATTACCCGGAAATTGCCGATGTGCTTGAGGAAAGCTTCCAAAAGTTAATGAAAACCTATCTCAACTTCTTCGGCCGCGACGGCTCCATCAACATGTGGGCGCGCAGCATTTGTTACCGGCTCTGGATTTCAGGCGGCTTCCCCGCGTCGTTCATGCTCAAGGACGGATCCCCGCTCGATCCCGGTTTCGCGAGAAGGCTTTGCTCCGGCTCACTGTTGCAGTTCACCGGGCGGGAGGAGTTCTTCGTGAATGACATCCCGAGCCTCGGTTTCTACCGCCACGCGGAATATGCGGTCCAAAGTTACAGTTGTCCGGCTAGTCCGTTCATCATGTTCCTTCCGTTCATCAGCCTCGCGTTACCTGAAGATTCCCCGTTCTGGACCGCGAAGGAGAACGACGGATTCTGGGGGAAACTGGGTGCGGCTTCGAAGCGAACGATCCTGACCAAGCCGGGCCTGGTCCTGATCAACCACGGCAGCACTGGCACGTCGGAAATCATCTCCGGCAAGGTCTATGACGACGACCACAACTACTCCAAGCTGGCGTTTAACACGCACTTCCCTTGGGAGGACCATAATCCGGAAGGTGGCACCTCGCAGGAATACAGTTTCCACAGCCTCGATCCGCGTGACGTCAGCGGCGTCGACATTAATTTCTACCTTACCGGCAAGAAGGTTGAGAACTCTGCCGATAAGAATGCGAACTTCATCACCTCGCAGAGCATCCTCTTCAACGGCGTCCGGGACGAGGTGCTGTACCGCCAGCTGATCATGCGCAAGCCCCCGCACAACGGCGTCGGCTACATCATTGATCTCGCGGAGATCACCATCCCCGGTGGTGCCGTACGGGTTGACCGGTGCCGGCTCGCATTCGAGCATGAGATGACGCTTGGCCATTTTGCGCTCCCCCACCTGGAGGGGAAGAGCGCCGAGGTAGAGCGCTTCGGAGATGAAAAACGTAAAGGATTGATGGCTTCGATTCCCGGACGAAAGGTCGCGCTGATCGCCTATAATGCCTGGGACAAGCTGGAATCTTTAGTCGAAAGCGGCCGAAACGCCGAAGCCGAAGCAAGCACCGTCATCTACGCCTATCGCAAGCGGATGGCAAAAAATCCAGCCATGGAACTGATGATTACGGTCATGTTGCACAAGACCGACGATGTCCCCTGGACACCCGATGAACTCTCACCCCTGAAAGACATAAAAATTATGGATGTCACCCCGACGCGTTCGGTTCTCGGAGCCGAGATCATGCTCTCCAATGGCACGAAGTATTCCGTTGATTTCAAAGACCTCGATGGCTACAAGTCCTGCTAGGAACCGAAGTGTTAAAGAGTCATGAAAATCGAACATCTTGCCTTCAACGTTGCTGATCCCGTTGCGGTTGCCTCCTGGTATGTCGAGCATTGCGGTTTGCGCGTTGTCCGGCATACTCCCGGGCGCGCCCAAACGCATTTTCTGGCGGATTCCGGATCCACCATCATCGAGATCTACTGCAATCCGCCGGACCAGGTTCCCGACTACGCCTCGGCGGATCCGTTGATTTTTCATCTGGCCATTCAAAGCACCGACGCGCTCGCCGACTCCAGGCGATTGGCCACGGCTGGTGCCATGGTCGTCGCGGACCTCCACCTCGAAGATGGATCCCGCCTCATCATGATGCGGGATCCCTGGGGGCTGGCGTTGCAGATTTGCCAACGCGCAACCCCGCTACTATGAGATTCGAAACGTTGCTACGGAAGTCTTCAAGCGGAACAAAGTGACAGGTTAATAGACTGCAAAGCGTGAATTACTGAGCTATCTTTCATCGTGTTATTCCATCAGGACACCCTTGTGTGCGATCCATTAACCAGTAGGCCAGCTTCAGCCACTAACTCTCGCTCAAAATCTATCAGGATTACACCAGGTCGGTATGCCACACGCAATGCTGCAACGCGGCTGGTTCTGGCTGCCAGCCCCTTGAGATCCGCACTACCGGATTTTTCAACCCTTACCTTCTACGCCGGCGCGCCATGACCATAGACATCCACCCGAAGCTGACGAACCGTGCACAGTCCCCCATACTCCGCCCCCTTCATCGGGCGCGCTCCCGTTTCGCGCTTCTCGCTGAACAGGCCACGTCGCTTGAGGTACTGGTCTTCAACAAACACCCGACTCCCCAGGATCACCCCATCCGTAAAATATCTTACCCGGCACCGCAGTATCTCGTTCAACGGCAACTTCCCCCTCAGCGCCATCACCCCCTTCACCTGCTCCTCGCTATATCCAGCCCGCACCGGCGAACCGCTCTCCGTCATGCCGCGCGATGCCCCTTTGATGTATAGCAACTGCCGGTATTCCCCGCTGACCGCAGTCCAGGCACTCTCCCCGCCACCAACCACATGCCCCAACCCCTCTCGCGCCAGCTTCGATCCACCCATCGCCTCCCCGTAACTGCTGAACCGATAATCCTTCGGATCCGTTACCAGCCCCGCCCTCACTGGATTTAAGTCGATATAAGCCGCCACCGCCTTCAGCGCCCCCACTTCACCATCCAGCAGCACACTCTTATACCGCTCTTCCCACAATGTCCCCACTCGGTTATGCCGCCGGTTATACCCAATACTAACCCGCTGCTTCAGCGTTTTCACGAACTCCGCCAGGTTATACATCCGCTGCACATAAGGCCGCTTCAGCCGTTCTGCGGTATCGTTCTGCCCCGCCTCACGCAATGCCGCCAACCCCGACATGAATTCATGCACCCGTCCATCCGGATACAGGAACCTCATCCGCCGCTCAAGCTGCTGGTCATCAACCTCTTGTAGTTTGGGTACATAGAGCAAAATATGGAAGTGATTGCCCAATACCGCGAACGCCAGAACCTGCACGCCAGAGAATCCTTCCACCTGCCTCATGGTCTTGGTGAACCGCTCCCGCTCCTCCGCGGCGTCGAAAAGGCGTTCCCGGCCCACCACACGTGACACCACGTGATAGTACGCCGCCATGACCTCAACAATCCTAGCCTTTCGCATAGTCACCTCCCGGGGCTCCTCCCCAACTGCGCAAAGTCTAGCACACTCTATACTTGTGTAAATATATTTCTATACTAATAACCTGTCACCTTGTTCCGGGCCTTGCTCCGCAGAGAACCATATTGGCCGCGCATAATTTGCACAGCATTTCATTTGCATTTAAAGTCTAAAATAAGACATCGAAAACGCAGACAATGGCTTGACAAGTCCGACCAAGGGCTGCATTCATACCACTGTTGGAATTACATGGAAGGCTTTACTATGCGCTGGCTCACTATTTGCGCCACAGTTTTTTTTGTGGCCGTTCTTGGCATTGGAACATGGGTTTATCGCTCGCAACAAACGTTGGAGCAACAGAATGCGGAACACAACCTAGTGTCCATTTCCCAGCACAAGTTGTCGTCATTAATAAAGTGGCGGCATGATGTGCTTGACGATGTCGATCAAGTCGCGGACAAGTCCGCGCTGAAAAATGCCCTGTCATCCGGACAAGCCACGCTCCCTGCCGCAGAAAGTAATGCGATCCATACCGCTTTCTCCTTTTTCCTGAAGCACCAACATTACACGACCATCATGCTGGTGGATGCCACCGGACAAATCCTGCTCAACGGTTCCAGTCAGACCGACACCTTGAACGACGCAGAACGCGCGGCCTTACAACTGGCCCTATTAACCGATAAACCGGTTCTCAGCACAATATATCTGCAAGCTCAAACCCAATCCCCATGCCTGTGCGCGGCCGCGCCCGTGCATGGAATCATCCAAGGCAATCCAACGGCAACCCATGCTGTCATCATGAGGATTGATCCCCAAGTCTATCTCTACCCGTTGCTTAGGCTCCTCTCGAGACAAAACCGCTCCGAGGAGACAATCATTGCGGAACGCGAGGGAGATCGCCTTGTTTTCCTGAACGAATTGCGATTCCGAACAAACACGGCATTAAGGTTCAGCATCCCGTTAACCCACACGAATGTGTCATACGTAATGGCGGCGTTGGGAAAGAAAGGGACTTTCAGCGCGGTGGACTATCGCGGGGTGCCGGTACTCTCGGCGTTGGCGGAGGTGCCAGACACGGCCTGGATCATGGTAACCGAGCAGGATTTATCTCAGGTATTGGAGGGCTGGCACAAACAGGCTGTCCTGATCATCTTGCTGATTTCAGCATTGCTTGGAACGCTTCTATTGTCGAGCACATTGATTTGGCTCTGGATGAAAAAGAACACCTTCGAGCGACTCTACCGCTCTGAATCCAAGGCGAGAATGGCCCAACAAGCGCTTCAGGAAAGCGAGACGCGCTACCGGCTGTTAGCCGAAAACGTCACCGATATCATCTGGGTTCTTGACCTGGCAACGAACCGTTTCACTTACGTCAGCCCTTCCATTATGCAATTGCGGGGCTTTTCACCCGAGGAGGTCATGCAGCAAAACCTTGCCGACGTGATGACCCCGGAGTCCTTTACGCGGGCAAATGCGAAAATATCGCAGGCACTGGCCGCCTTTGCCGCGGGGGATAAATCGGCCAACATCCCGGCCACGGATATCACCCAGATTTGCAAAAATGGCAGCACGGTCATCACTGAGGTGGTGGCGAGTGTGCTAGCTAATGCGCGAGGGCAAGCGAAGCAACTCCTTGGCATTTCACGGAACATCACCGAGCGTAAGCGTTCGGAGATGGAACGACAACGATATGAGCTACTGGCCAGCCGCACACGCGACATCATCCTTAAAATCTATTCTGCAACCGGCAAAATTGTGGCGGCCAATCCCGCAGCAGTGCAAGCCTATGGTTATAGCCTCGAAGCACTGCTGGCTTTGACGATCTACGACCTGCGCTATACAGATCCCCGCGCTGGGGTGGCGAACCAGATGACGCGGGCCGCCTATGAAGGAATCCTGTTCGAGTCGATCCATCGCCGTAAAGATGGCACTCTTTTCCCTGTTGAAGTCAGTTCGCAAGGCTCAATCGAGGAAGGCGAAACCTTCCTGACCAGTGTCATCCGCGATATCACCGAGCGTAAACAGTCCGAAGCTGAACTCGCTGAAGCCAAGAACCGGCTGGAACAAGCCAATAGGCTTCTGGAACAACGGGTGCAGGAACGCACCTGCAAACTGGCAGAAAGCGAGGAACGACTAAGGGTCGCCGCCCACAATGCAGAAATCGGAACATTCCGCTATGACTATGCCGCCCACAGCGTGCAGTGCTCCCCGGAATACAAGGCGCTATATGGCGTGCCGACTGGCGAAGAAATGCTCCTAGACGCCAACATGTTGCCGATGAATGTCTTGCCCGAAGACCACGACCAAGTGCTAGTGGCCATAAAAGCCGCAAACAACCCGACCGGCGACGGACGGTTTTATTGCGAACACAGAATTCGCCTAGCTGACGGCTCGATCCGATGGATACGCATTGCAGGCCGTACCGAATTCAGCGGCGACAAGGACAATCGGCATCCCATTATTGCAATCGGCGCGGCCATCGATATCACCGAAATAAAACGGACAGTCTCGGCATTGGAAGAGAGCGAAGCCAACTTCCGAACCTTCTTTGAAACGATAACCGACATGGTCTTCGTCGGCACCCCGGCAGGCAGGATACTCTTCACCAATGCGGCCGTTTCACGAACGCTGGGCTATAGCGCCGAGGAACTCGTCACGCTGCATATGCTGGATGTGCATCCGGCGGACAAGCGGCAGGAAGCCGAAGCCATCTTCGCCGCCATGTTCAAAGGGGAGCGGGACGCCTGTCCCTTGCCGCTGGCGCGCAAGGACGGCGGTCTGGTGCCTGCGGAAACCCGGGTCTGGTTTGGCCGCTGGAATGGCGAAGACTGCATCTTCGGCATCTCCAAGGACCTGAGCCGCGAGCGGGAAGCTCAGCAACGCTTTGAACGGCTGTTCCGCCACAACCCGGCGCTGATGGCCCTCTCCACCAGACCGGACCAGAGGTTTTTCGACGTCAACGATACCTTCCTGTCGACGCTCGGGTATTCGAGAAGTGATGTAATCGGTAAAACCGCCCGTGAACTTAATCTGTTCCCGGACATGACACAACATCAGGCACTCGCGGACAAGCTCCTAGCCGAAGGCAGTGTCGCCGGGTTCGAACTGCAAGTCCGCCGCAAGGACGGTGCCTTACTCCATGGTGTTTTCTCAGGCGAAATGATCAGCAGCCAGGGACGCGAGTTTTCTCTGACCGTAATGATCGATATCACCTTAAGGAAACACGCGGAGCGGGCCATACAGGAATTAAACAAAAGCCTCGAACAGCGCATACACGAACGAACGGCGGACCTGAAGCGCTCCAATCGGGCACTGCAAATGATCTCGATAAGTAACGAGAAATTGTTGCAGGGCCAGTCAGAAGGCGAATTGCTCCAGCAGATTTGCGACACCATGAACAAAATCGGCGGTTACCGATTGGCATGGGTTGGATATGCGGAAACGGATGAGGAAAAAACCGTGCGCCCCCTCGCACAAGCCGGCTTCGAAGAGAACTATCTCGATACGCTGAACATCACCTGGGCGGACACCGAAAGAGGACGCGGCCCCACCGGCATGGCCATCCGCACAAACCGGCAGATCGTAAGCCGGAACATTCTTAATGATCCGAATTTCGCCCCGTGGCGGGAAGAGGCGCTCAAGCGCGGCTACAGCCGCGAGCAACTTCTGCAGATGTCACCCCGGGAACTTGATTCGCAGGATGTCGGGCCACGACTGGCCGCAGTTAACAAACGGCTCCGCGCGGGCGAAAGAGTAATGTTCGAAACCGTGATGAGATCCGGGGAGGGGCGCCTGATTCCCATTGAGGTGTCCAGCCAGGCATTCACATTGGGGGGAAGAATGTTCGGTCTTGAGGTCATGCGCGACCTCACCGAGCGGAAGCGGGCGGAGGAGGAAGTGCTCAGACTTTCGCTCGTTGTGGAACAAAGCCCAACCCCTGTTGTCATGACGGACACTGACGCCAACATCATCTACGTTAATCCCGCTTTCGAGCATGTCACCGGCTATACACAGGCCGAAGTCAAGGGACGGAACCCCCGCATTCTTCAATCGGGCGTCCATCCCAAGACCTATTACAAAGACATGTGGGACACGCTACTGGCGGGAGACGTGTGGCGCGGGGAGTTTTGCAACAAAAAGAAAAATGGTGAAATATACTGGGAATCGGCTGCCATTGCCCAGGTGCGCAATGCAGCCGGAGAGGTTCACCATTATGTCGGCATTAAGGAGGACATCACCCGGACCAAGCAGATCGAGGATGAACTGCGCCAAGCCAAGACGGCCGCAGAAGCTGCCAACCAGGCGAAGAGCACATTCCTGGCCAACATGTCCCACGAAATCCGGACACCCCTGAATGCCATTTTGGGCTATGCCCAATTATTGCGACGCGATGCGACGCTCCCCGGCCCCGCCAAGGAAAAACTGAACACCATCAACCGCAGCGGTGAGCACCTACTGGAGCTGATCAATGATATTCTGGAAATGGCCAAGATTGAGGCAGGCCGCATCTCGATTGAGCCAGTCCCCTTTGACCTCCACCTCCTGCTTGAGGATCTACTCTCCATGTTCCGGATACGTTCTGATGCCAAGGGGCTGGAGCTCCGTTTGGCCCGGGACGAAAGCCTCCCCCAGTATGTGGTGGCCGATATTGGCCGAATCCGCCAAATACTCATCAACCTGTGCGGCAACGCCGTCAAGTTCACAGACATTGGCCACATTGAACTACGCGGAAGTATGCAAACAGACCACGCAGGCCAGCAAATACTGATTATGGAGATTGAGGATACCGGCATCGGCATCTCGCCGACGGATCTCACCAAATTGTTCGGGCACTTTGAGCAAAGCCAGAGTGGCCGGAAACAACAAACCGGCACGGGCCTCGGATTAGCCATCAGCCGGGAATATGCACGACTGATGGGCGGAGACATCACGGTGACTAGCCATGAAGGGCAAGGCAGTGTCTTTCGAATTGAAATTCCCATCCGCGTAAGCAACGCAACCCATGTCGCAAAACGAACCTCCGTGCGACATGTGATCGGACTGGAACCAAACCAGGCGCCGGTTCGCATATTGGTGGTGGATGATGACCAAAGCAACCGTGACTGGCTCGTGACCTTGCTGAGAAATATCGATTTCGAGGTGCGTGAAGCCGGAGGCGGCGCAGAAGCAGTGAGCGTGTGGGATGAATGGAAGCCTCAATTGGTCTTGATGGATTTGAGGATGCCAGGGATGGATGGCTACGAAGCTACCCGGAAAATTAAGGCGCGTCCCGGGGGAAAGGATACGGTCATCATCGCACTAACCGCATCGACTCTCGGAGGGGACTACCCGCACGCCCTCAAGGCAGGCGTGCGGGAGGTGATGGGAAAACCGTTCAACATCAACGAGCTCTTCGACAAAATGGCCAAGCATCTCGGCCTGCGCTTCCGCTATGAAGATACCGTGCCTGTGCCCGCGACTGAAAGCCCCACCACCTTCGATCCGCGGCGTCTGGCGGATTTGCCTGAAACCTTGACAGCCGGATTATTTGCGGCTGTTGCCAGCGGCGACCCTCGCCGGATCGAAATACTGCTGGACAACGTGGCTGGGTTCGACGAAAAGGCAGCGGAGTTTCTGCGCGACCTGGCCGATCAATATGATTACGACCGACTCACTCACCTGCTGAAGAAGGATGCCACCTGATGACAACAGACAAAAGCAAACCCAGTAATATCATGGCGGTGGACGACACCCCCGCCAACCTCAAGCTTTTGGATGGAATGTTGCGCGAATGGGGATACCAAGTCAGGGCCTTCCCGCGCGGGCGGCTCGCCCTGGCCGCCGCCCTAAACGAGCCACCCGACCTGATTTTGCTCGACATCACCATGCCGGAAATGGACGGCTACGAAACATGCCGCCAATTCAAGGCTATCCCGGCGCTTCAACAAATCCCCATCATCTTCATCAGCGCCCTGAACGAAGCCCTAGACAAGGTGAACGCATTCGGGTGTGGCGGCGTTGACTATGTAACAAAACCATTCCAACTCGACGAAGTCCACGCACGCATCGAGACCCATCTAAAGATACGTCAATTACAAAAAGCTCTTGAAATCCAAAACCAGCAGCTGCGGGAGAATTATGACCGCCTGCACGCCCTGGAAATCCTCCGAGACAACCTGACCCACATGATCATCCACGACATGCGGTCACCTCTCATGGCAATCTCAGGAAATCTGGAATTGCTGTCGGAAGAAATCGGAGCCCTGCCCGAAAATAGCCAGCTCTGCTTAGAGGATGCTTCCACCGCAACTCACAAGCTGACCGAAATGGTTAGCTCACTTCTGGATGTCAGCCGATTGGAAAGCGGACAGATGCCCATTCAACGCACATCCTGCGATCTCCAGCAGGTGGTTCAGAAAGTTATAGCCACATTAAGCAGCCTATTGAAAAACAATCCTGTCGTCGTCGAGGCACAGTCCGCGGATCCCACCATCGAGTGCGACCCGACACTGCTCCACCGCGTCATCGGAAATCTGCTCAGTAACGCCGCGAAATTTTCGCCTCGAACCGAACCCGTCACCATTAGTTTCCACAACATCCCGGGATTTCTGAAGGTGACCGTTCGCGATCAGGGACGGGGCATCCCGCCTGAATACCATGCAAGAATTTTTGAAAAATTCGGACAAGTTAGTTCAGAAAATAACTCAAAGCGTTATTCTACGGGTCTAGGCCTGACATTTTGCAAACTCGCCATAGAGGCGCATGGCGGACAAATCGGCATCGAAAGTAGCCAAGGCAAGGGTAGTACTTTTTGGCTCACGCTCCCCAGACGACCGGCCGAAAACTCCTTGTAAATATTGCCGGCCCTGCCCCACTTTTGATATTCTCCCCCCTGCTTCAGTCTGCACCATGAAAGGAGACCGATTATGAAAGTTGTTGCGTTCAACGGAAGTCCACGAAAGGACGGGAATACCGCCCACATGATCAACCGGGTATTCAAGGTTTTGAACCAGGAGGGAATCGACACGGAACTGATCCAGGTTGGCGGTGGCCTTTTCCATGGCTGCACGGCCTGCTACCAATGCGGCATCAACAAGAACAACCGCTGTGTCCAGAATGACCCGGTCAATGACTGGATCGAGAAAATGAGGACGGCCGACGGGATCATCCTGGCTTCTCCCACCTATTTTGCCGACATCACTCCGGAAATGAAGGCCCTGATTGATCGGGCTGGCTTTGTCGCTCGGTCGAACGACAGCTTCCTTAAACGAAAAATCGGGGCGGCCGTCATCGCGCTTCGCCGGGGTGGCGGGATCCACGCCTTCGACTCCATTAATCACTTTTTCCTGATTCAGCAGATGCTGATCCCCGGCTCCTGTTATTGGAATATGGGCTTCGGGCGAGACAAGGGAGAAGTACTCAAGGACGAGGAAGCCGACAAAACCATGGCCATCCTGGGTGAAAACATGGCCTGGTTGATCAAGAAAACAGCATCCTTAGGATACCGGGGTTAGAGAATTGCCATCCGCCTTGCCCGTGGTATAGTCAGTGCCGTCAAAGAAAACAACCCTCTATGAAAAAACATGCTTTACTGAATACGACTTGCATCGTTCTGGTCGCTTTGGCGACAGGATCGGGATGCGGTCGTGACCCCTTGGAAGCCGGAATCAGGGCGGTGGAAAACGGAAATCTCCCCAAGGCGGAGACTCTCTTCGCCAAGGTTCTGGAACAGGATCCCGGGGACGTCAGCGCCCTAATGAACCTGTCCATCGTGCGTCTTAAAACGGGAAACACAGAGGCCGCCCTCTCCGGCTTCCGGCAGGTTGCCGACCTCGCAACGGAGGATGTCCGACCGCTTGCATACATGGCCTCCCTCTACATCGACAATAACCGGTGGCGC
>CAIZMS010000059.1 GCA_903934155.1 uncultured bacterium
GAATGGGCCCAGATCATGCCAGAGCGCAGGGAGGAACGGCCTCAGGTCGTAGCCCTTGTCTGCCTTAAAGGCTTCAAACAGCCGGTTCGACCAGAAGGGCATACGCGACCCGAAATCCAGTTCGTCCTGGAAGAAGAGATTTAGCGTGCGGCCCACCTCGCCTGGGCATTCCCGCTCAAAAGGCTCATAAAGCCGCCCGATGGCGAGCTTTCCAGAGTCTGGATGCAAGGGATCAAAAGGAGAAAGCCGGGCAAAAACAAGCACCACAAGCCATTCTCCATCCGGCGCCGTCCAGTCAAGAACCCCATCCCGGACATGCTCCGTGAGATCAAAAAAGAGATTCGAAGAGGACGGGGAATTTGAACAGAAGCCGCGAAGATCGCAAAGGGCGGAATTGTTTTTCTCCGCCTTCGGAGGAATACCTATTTCTCCCCTTCGCGAACTTTGCGACTTCTGTTCAGAATCTTCTTCTTCCGTCTGGGGATAGGCCCAGGCGCCAATGACACGGGTTCCTGGCTCGGCCGTCAAATGCGCCGTTGCCGAGCCAGACACGGTGTCTGCTACGCAGCTCAGCTGGCCACCTTCCATATCCGGCGTATCACGGCCGATCTCCCCCAGAATCGGCTGGCAAAGGGTATAGTCCTGAAATCCGGCGGTCATGCTCCGGGCCCGGCACTGGGCCAAGAACCAGCGCAGAAAGTCCCACCAAGCCGGCGAAAAGACCGGGGGATCACCAGCCATGGTGGTTCCCTCGGGTCCATGGGGATAGCTGATGAGGGTCTGACGAATGCCCTTCGCGCATAGCTGATCCAGTTGCCAAGCCATACGTTCCCGGTCAAGTGATTCCCCTGCCCACCAATAGAAAGGAACCGGGCCCCACCCGGCGGGTGGATCACGAAAAGAGGCTCGAAGCAAAGAGTCAGGATCCTTCATGACCCTAAATCTACCATTAATTGCCTCAGTCCTGACATGGACAAACCGTCATATATCATGTACTTTTTAAATATCCGTATGAAACAGGTCGACACAACCGATGCCCGGGCACATTCTCGATCCCATGCATTATTGAGGGAGACAGACGCCAGCCGGGCACTTGAAATCGCCAGCGGCTTCCGAACCCATTTGGTCGGCATGTACTATTGCGATTTCGGGCTGGAATGGAGTTCAGGCGGCAAGCGGCAGTGCGATTATCTGCATCATATTGAAATCCCATTTGCAGGGAAGCGCCAGGTCCTCCATGGCGACCGGTGCCTTGACCTCAAGCCGGGGAAAGCCTATTTCCTGCCGGGCAACACCCCAGTTGAACGTCGCTGCCAGGAACGGGGCCGGGTGCTGTATCTGACGTTTCGATGCGCGTGGCTGCCCGGTGTGGATCCGCTTCTGGATTGGCCGGATCGCACCCCGATGGCGATCGGGTCGTGCTCGATATCGGGCTGGGAATCCTGGCGCAAGCCGGGCTGGCGCACCGACGCTAACCGCCTGCTGCAACTTCACGCCCAGTTGGAGAACTGGCTGGCCGCCGTGCTGCCGTCGCTGAATACCCTGATCGACCGGCATCTGACAACCCACGCCCGGTTCGAGCCGGTCTTCAAACTGGTGGAGGAGAAGTTGGGGGCGGATTTGAGAATCACGGAACTGGCCAAGGCGCATGGCACCACTCTGCACGCCTTTTCCATGGCCTTTTCATCCAACACGAACACCACGCCTAAGGAGTACCTGAACCGGCGCCTCAACCAGGAAGCGATTCAACTGGTCATCGGAACGGATCTCAAAATCAAGGAGATTGCAGATCAGCTCCGCTTTACCGACGAGTTCTATTTCAGTCGGTTTTTCCAGAAGCTCAACGGCAGCTCCCCCTCTCGCTATCGCGCCCGCTTCCGCTCCAGCGCCGACTGATGTGCGAAACCGCCCCTCCCCCCTGATCAAGGCAATGGGATCAGTAACGGGCTCCACCGGCTCCAGAGCCTTTCGGCTTCAGCTTGCCTTATGACCCGAAGTTATGCGAGAAAGGAAGACCTTTGGGAGGAAATACTATGATCAGCAACATGTTGGCGCAACTGTTCCAGTTGAATGTGGATATAATTGAACGCCTGGGGTATCCGGGCATTGTTTTCCTGATGACCCTTGAAAGCTCCGTGTTCCCGATTCCCAGCGAGCTGGTCATGCCGCAGGCCGGGTACCTGGTCTTTGAAGGCAAAATGAGCATGACCGCCGTCATCACGCTCGGAGTCGTCGGGAGCTGGCTGGGCGCCCTGCTAAACTATGTCGTGGCCATGTGGCTCGGCCGCCCCTTCTTCCTGCGGTTCGGGAAATATTTTTTCTGCCCGCCGGACAAATTCGCCATGGTGGAACGGTTCTTCCATGCCCACGGCGAAGTCAGCACCTTTACCGGACGACTGATCCCGGTGGTACGACACCTGATCTCCATCCCCGCCGGGCTCGTCCGTATGAAGCTGTCGCACTTCCTGCTGTACACCGGGATTGGTTCCGCCATCTGGGTCTCGATCCTGGCCTATATCGGCTATATCTGTGGAAGAAATCTTGATCTCATCAAGCAGTATTCACATCTCTGCACGCTCGGCGTTATCGCGGCCTGCGCCCTCATCATCACCCTCTATGCCTGGCTCCACAAACGCCGTAAGGCACGGTATGAGCAGTCGGCCTCCGCCACGACAGACACCCCATGAATCCCGTGATTTCGGAATCCACCTGCCGGAATCCCGGCGCCGCACTCCGGAACGAGTGGCTGGAAACCAACGGGATGGGAGGCTACGCCTCCAGCACGATCCTCCACTGCAATACCCGTAAATATCATGGACTTCTCGTGGCCGCCCTCGCGGAACCCGCCGGACGGTTCACACTTCTTTCAAAATTCGAGGAGACCCTTATCACCCGAAAGGGTGAAATTCCCTTGTCCTGCAACCTGTACCCCGGCGTGATCCATCCGGACGGATATCGGCACCTTTATGAATTCCGGATTGAGGAGGGCCCCGTATCCATTTATCAGGCAGGGGACTATACCCTGAGCAAAAGCATTCTGATGATTCAGGGCGAGAATACCGTCCTGGTCCGCTATCACCTCATGCAGGGATCTTCCCCCGCCACACTCCGACTCAATCCCCTGCTGGCCTTCCGGCGTCATCACGAATTAAAACAGGAAGACGCCTATTTAAACCCCTCCCTCTCGTCCATTCTTCAGGGGTTCCAGATCAAACCTTACCAGGGCCTTCCCTCGCTCTTCATCCAGGCCAGCCGAAAACCCGCCGTTCATGCCGATCCGAACTGGTACCGCCACTTTGAGTATTCGGCGGAAGCGGAACGAGGCTACGACCACCATGAAGACTGTTTCTGTCCCGGTCGGCTGAAAATTCGCCTTCGCCCCGGCGAGGAGGTCATCGTCTCCGCCTCCTTGAAGGAACAAACCAACCTGACCGGCGCGTGGGAGGGAGAAATCACGCTCCGGAAAGCCAACGCCCGAACCGCGGAAGCGGTTGCCCGAGCCGCGGGAGACAACGATTTCACAGCGCCTCTCCCCGCCCTGATCCGAAGCGGGTACCACTTCCCGATCCGAACCCCCGGCACCGGACGCGCCACCATCATTGCCGGCTATCCGTGGTTTGACGACTGGGGCCGCGACACCCTCATCAGCCTGCCTGGCCTGACGTTCTACTCGGGACGGCCGGAGTTAGGTGCCGAAATTCTCAAGGCCGTGGCTCCACATGAGCGCGATGGACTCATCCCGAACTGTTTCGCCGCAGATCCCGCCCATCATGCTTATAATTCCGTCGACGCCTCACTCCTGTATTTCTGGGCCGTCCAGCAATTCCTGGAGTGCACCGGCGACCGGGAAACGGTTCGCGTTCATCTCTGGCCGGTCTTGAAGCGGATTCTTGAAAAATTCATGACCGGAACCCGTTTTGACACCACGATGACTTCCGACGGCCTGCTTCATGCGGGGAACCGTCATACCCAGCTCACCTGGATGGATGCCACCTCGCACGGGGAACCCGTCACACCCCGTCATGGATTCGCCGTTGACCTGAATGCACTATGGTACAATGCCATCCGGTTCGCCGGCGAATTTGCAAAGAGTCTTGGGGAAACCCTTCCCTGGCCTCCGGATCTTGCGACCCGAATCCAGAAATCCTTCCGCAACACCTTTTGGATTGAGGAGGCAGGGTACCTGGGCGACTCTTTTTCCGATGGAACCCTGGACCGGTCAATCCGACCGAACCAGATTTTTGCTGTCTCCCTGCACTTTTCTCCACTGACAAAGACGCAACAAAAGCGGGTGGTGGAGGTGGTCCGGCGCGAGTTATTCACCCCGTTCGGCCTGCGTACACTCTCCCCTCGTGATCCGGCCTACCGGGGTCGTTATGAAGGAGACCAACCCACCCGTGACGCCGCCTACCACCAAGGAACCGTCTGGCCCTGGCTACTCGGGCCGTTCGGCGAGGCTGTCCTGAGGGTGGCAGATGACAGAAAAACCGCTGCACGCGACCTGGCCGGAACTCTACGCCCCCTTCTCGAATACAGCCTGACCGGCCCGGGCTTGATCAATGTTCCTGAGATTTTTGACGGGGACGCTCCGCAGCGCCCTAACGGTTGCCCCGCCCAAGCCTGGAGTAGCGCCGAATTGATCCGACTCTTTACGCTTTGCGCGCGGACCATTTCCGATTAGTATTCCGACTGCATTACAACCAATGGAGGTTCGAACCATGAAAGTGGCTGACATCAAAGAGATCGCAAAGAAACTCGGCATCAACCCCGGAAAATTCAAAAAGGGGGAGCTCATTGTCGCCATCCAGAAGGCGGAGAAGAATACCCCCTGCTTCGGAACCGGCACGGCAGCCTGTCCCTACACAACATGCTGCTGGCGCGAAGATTGCATCGCATGAGGATTTTTTAACCCATGCGGATTCTCATGTTCGGCTGGGAGTTCCCCCCGCACATCAGCGGGGGACTGGGAACGGCGTGTTATGAACTGACACGAACGATTTCCCGCCACGGCAACAAAATCACCTTCGTGGTTCCCCGGGCAGAAAAACCGGCGAGGAAATCATCTGTTCAACTGATTTCCGCCGTCGGGGTTCCGCTCCCCTCCTCCTCCAGCGTTGAGGAGTTTTTCCAGTCCCTGAATCTCCAGACGGCGGATTCCATTCTGCGCCCCTATCTGACAGAGGAAGAGTACTCACGAGCCCTCCGCTCCACATCTGGCGACGGAACGGAAAACGACCGATCCAATGTTATGACCACAAGCAGTCACTATGGCCAAAACCTCATGGCCGAAGTGGCCCGTTACAGCGAAATCGGCGAGGAACTCGCGGTAAAAGAAGAGTTCGACATCATTCATGCCCATGACTGGATGACTTTTTTGGCAGCTATCCGTGCCAAGCGAGCCACCGGAAAGCCCCTGGTGGTACATATTCACGCTGTGGAATACGACCGCAGTGGCGACTCCATCAATGGAGGGATATTCGAGATCGAAAAAATGGGCATGGAGGAGGCGGATCATGTCATTGCCGTCAGCCACTACACCCGGAACCTCATTCTCAGCCAATACGGAATAAGTCCTGAAAAGGTTTCGGTTGTACATAACGCCGTTTCCCGTCATCAGGCAACCCGTCTGTACCATGTGCCCCCTGTGCGAAAAAACAAGACTGTTCTTTTTCTGGGCCGAATAACCTCCCAGAAGGGCCCTGACTACTTCATTGAGGCCGCGGCGCGAGTACTTGAGAAGATGCCCGACGTCATGTTTGTGATGGCCGGAACCGGGGATATGCTTCCCCGGATGATAGAGCGTGTCGGAGAACTTCGCCTCGGGACCCACTTCCACTTTACCGGGTTCCTTCAAGGGCACGATGTCGAACGGATGTACGCCATGAGCGACCTCTATGTCATGCCCAGTGTCTCCGAACCGTTCGGGCTTTCTCCCCTGGAAGCGATGATTTACGATGTCCCCGTGATCCTATCCAAACAAGCGGGGGTCAATGAAGTCATGCCCCACGCCCTGACCGTTGATTTCTGGAATGTGGACGACATCGCCAACAAAATCCTAGCGGTGCTCAAGTATCCCGCGCTGTCCCGGGAACTTCTCCGAAACGGGCGCAAGGCGCTTCGCTCCATACGCTGGGAAGTGGCTGCGGAACGAATTCAACTGATCTATAACAAACTTGCCGTGTGAGATCCTCATGCCCCCCCTTTGCCTGACCCTTGATCTTCATCAGCCTGCCCACCTGAAGCATTACTCGTTCTTTGATATCGGCAATTCGGCCTCCTATGAGGATGAATCCAAAACAACTGAAGCATTGAACCAGTTGGCGTCCCAATGCGTTCTTCCCTCCACTCATATCTTGCTGAAACAACTCAAGGAGTATGGAGGCGATTTCAGAATCGCCTTCTTGATTTCAGGGTGTACCATCGACCAGTTCGAGCGCTACAAGCCTGAGGTTCTCGACACCTTTAAGGCCTTATCCGACACTGGATACGTGGAATTTCTCGCTTCCCCCTATTACCATTCCCTGGCGGCTTCCTTTTCAATCCAGGAATTCAGGGAGCAAACCCTTTTACACCATGCGCGAATCCTGGAACTAACCGGAACCGCCCCTGCGGCCTTCAGAAATACGGCCCTGATTTACCGGGATGATCTGGCCTCCGAAGTGGAAACACTCGGTTATCAGATCCTATTCGCTCCGAGTAGCGAACGGTTTCTCGGAAAACGAAGCCCCTGCGGTGTTTATCGTCCGACGAACTGTTCCACCTTGAAGCTACTAGTGAATAATGACCCTCTCTCGATCGACATGGCCCGCCGGTTTACCCATTCTGACTCCCCCGAAACTCCTTCGACATCGGCCGGATTTGCCCGTTGGATTCAGCAGGCGAGCCCCGCACGAGGCGGCATCATCAACCTGTCGCTTGATTTGGGAGCCTTCAGCCGACGCCCCCCGGGTGACACCGGCCTTTTCCAATTTCTGGACAAACTTCCCGAAACCGTTCTCCTCCACAGGAAAGGTACTTTCCTGACGCCCAGCCAGGCCGTATCCCTCCGCCCGACCGCATTGCTCTCTTCCAAGGATTTCATCACCGGAGAATGCCCCGGACATGACCTGTCGCCCTGGATGGGCAACGAAATGCAGCAAGACGCTCTTAATGCCTTGTATCTGCTGGAACCCCGGATCAAGGGGTGCCATGATCAGGCCCTCCTGCGAACCTGGCGACTCCTTCAAGTATCCGACTATTTCCTGAGCATGAACACTCGAAGCGAATCTTTACCCGGCACGCCCCGCTCACCCATGCCCTACGAATCTCCCTACGACGCCTATATCAACTACATGAACATCCTGACCGACTTCTCCGAACGCATTCCGGGATAGTCATCAACACCTGACTGTGTTACAAACCGGACGCCAATGATGAATGAGGAGCCCTATGATTGATATTTCCGTGGTTGTGCCGATATTTAATGAAGAAGACAGCATTGAGCTACTGGTCTCCCGTCTTGAAGTAGCCCTGATGTCCACCGGAAGAACCTATGAGGTTGTGCTTGTGGATGACGGTAGCACGGATAATTCATGGGGGAAAATGGTGATGTTGTCAGGAAAACATCCTGGTCTTCACCTGATCCGTTTCCGGCGCAATTTCGGACAGACGGCCGCTATGAGCGCCGGATTCCATGAGGCGCGTGGCGACATCATCATCACCATGGACGCGGATCTTCAGAATGATCCGTCAGACATTCCCCTCTTGCTCGCCGAGGTCGACAAGGGATTCGATGTGGTCAGCGGCTGGCGTCGAAACCGGAAGGACACCTTCATCAATCGTCGGCTTCCATCCATCATCGCCAATGCTCTGATCAGCAACATTACCGGAGTTCACCTCCATGATTATGGCTGCACACTGAAGGCCTATCGCAAGGAAATCGTCCAGAACATCCAGCTTTACGGCGAGCTCCACCGCTTCATTCCGGCGCTGGCCAGCTGGGTGGGGGGGCAGATTTCCGAAGTCGCGGTATCCCATCATCCCCGTCGGTTCGGCAAATCGAAATATGGAATCGGCCGCACCGTCAAGGTCATCCTGGATCTCGTAACGGTCAAGTTCCTGCTCCGATACAGCACCCGACCCATCCATATTTTCGGAAAATGGGGCCTGAATTTCGGAATGCTCGGGATTCTGATGCTGATGTTCATGGCTGGCGCAAACCTCTCTCACCGGTTTTTCGGCACCGAATTCTGCGCCGAGCTCATTAAACGTCCGTTCTGGGTGATCACACCCTTCATGCTGCTTTTCTTCGGACTCCAGTTCATCTCCATCGGTCTTTTGGCTGAAATCCAGATTCGAACGTACCATGAAGCGCAGGAGAAGCCGATTTATGTCATCCGGGAAACCGTTGAACCGGCTGAAATCCCCTGCGGCACGGAAAAATCCTGAGGGTTATGGTTCCCGAACGCCTCCTTCTTGAGTCAGCCTCACCTGCGATAGCCACCCTTGTGGTGATGCTCTATTTCCTACTTCTTCTGACCGGCACTTTCGTGGCCGTCGTGCTGATCATTCGAACCCTCCGTTCCCCGGTTGACTGGACAACCCGCCTCCTCACACTCCGACTCCGCCCCTGGACCTGGCGGGAAGGACTGGCCGTGGCGGCCAGTGTGGGCCTGTTGATCGGCCTGGGAATGGCCGCAGCTTACCTTCTGAAACATCCCCGCGAAACCACCCTCATTATCATTCAGGGCCTCCTTCTGGATCTGGCGGGTATCCTTGCCATCGCCGCCTTGATCATCCGGAGTGGCTGGACCTGGAAACAAGCCTTCGGCATGGACAGGACTCCCTTTCAACATATAAAACCGGCGATTCTGTTTTATCTGGCGATGTTGCCCTTCCTGTTTTTTTCGGCTCTTGTCTATCAGGGAGTACTTTCCCTAAATGGAATACCCCCGAGCCTCCAGGAGATCGCCCTGCTCCTTTCAGGCGATTATCCGCTTTGGACGCGTGTCACACTCGTGATTCTGGCCGTCGCCGTAGCTCCGTTTTTTGAGGAATGTCTTTTCAGAGGAATCCTGCTACCCGTGTTTGTCAGGCGCCTCGGACTGGGTGGCGGCATTTTCCTAACCTCCCTGCTTTTCGCCTCCATCCATTTCCACTTGCCATCGCTGATTCCGCTGGTTGTGGTGGCCTCGGGCTTCTCGCTTGCTTATGTGTATTCAGAATCCCTGTGGGTTCCCATCCTGATGCACGGAATATTTAACGGGGTAAATCTTGCCCTACTACTAGCCATGCGCCAATGAGAAGGAAAACCGACCATGATCATCAGAACCATTGAATGGAGTCCGGACACCCCTGCCACCCTCACCCCGGGAAGCGTGGTGATGGTGGATCAAACCCTCCTGCCCGGAGAACTGACCTACCTGAGTATCCGTGATGTTCAGGCCGTATGGCGGGCCATACAAACCCTGCAGGTCCGGGGCGCCCCGGCGATCGGCATTGCGGCCGCCATGGGCGTAGTCGTCGCCATTCAGTCCCTCCCCTCCACCTCTACGGACGCGCTGACTTCTGCGGCCCTTCAGGCCGCGGATTATCTGGCCACGTCCCGCCCTACCGCCGTAAACCTGTTCTGGGCACTTGACCGGATGCGCGGGGTCATCCGTGCTTCCCAAACACTCCCTCCCTCTGAATTCAAGAATCGCATGGCCCGGGAAGCCATGGCCATCCGGGATGAAGATGCGGCCATGTGTCGGGCAATCGGTCAGCATGGAGCCGCGCTACTCCGGGACGGCGATACCGTTTTGACCCATTGCAATGCCGGCGGACTGGCAACCGCCGAGTACGGCACCGCCCTGGCCCCCATCTATGTGGCAACCTCGCAGAACAAAAAAATCCATGTCTATGCCGACGAGACCCGGCCTCTTCTCCAGGGTGCGCGGCTCACCGCCTGGGAACTGATGCAGGCGGGCGTGGATGTCACCCTCATCTGCGACAACATGGCGGCCCATGTGATGAAAACAAAAACCATCAACGCCATCATGGTCGGCGCAGATCGCATCGCCGCAAACGGCGACACAGCGAACAAAATCGGAACCTACGGACTCGCCGTGCTGGCAAAAGCCCATCGCATTCCCTTTTATGTGCTGGCCCCCAGCTCAACCTTCGATCTCTCGCTGAATTCAGGCGAGCAGATCCCCATTGAAGAGCGTGCCGCAGAGGAAATCACCATGGGATTTGGAAGGCGGACCGCACCCGAGGGGGTCAAAACCTATTCACCCGCCTTTGATGTAACACCCGGTAGCCTGATCACGGCCATCGTCTGCGAGAAGGGTGTTCTCGTCCCTCCATTTCAGACTACTCTTCGGGTGTTGTAGCCGGAGCCGATTCGAGGGAAATGCCACAGGCCTTCTGCAGGGACAGTATAAGCTCGGAGTTATTCCCGACGAATGAAGACTGGCCGTGCAACATCAGAAATGCATCGATGGCACGATCCACCCTTTTCGCGGTTTCGGAATTCATTCGCTTGCCATCGCTATCCTTCCGCCACCGCGAAATATCAAACGGCTTCGCATGAATCCCTGCCTGCTCAATGAGCTTGGCAAAGGCCATGCAGGCGGGATCGGCTGACAGCTCATCCTGAATCTGTTTGGCAACGGCTTCCCGGACGACCCCAATCAGAAGTGGTCCCAGCACTGGCCCCGTCTTTTCCAGAAACTTCAATGCCTCGTCCTGCCGCTTGTCATTATAAGCCGTCACCCCCAGCACCAGAAACACTTCGGGAATTTCCAATCGGCTCAACCGGGTCATACGCTCCGCCACGGCAAGATCCTCAAGATGAATATCCACCTGCGCCATCCCGTCAGGAGTTTTACAAACCACCTTACGATCCCGGATCTCGATGACTTTCCCAGTGAACTTGCCCCGGGACAAGCCAACCGTAACAACCTTCCCGACATCCATTGAAAAGGTTTCGAGAACCTTCTCGCTCAAAGCCCCAACTCCCGCCAGAATACGCGAAATATCCACCAGTTCGGCGCTGTGCCTCTGATATTTCGCCTCCTTGACCGCAGGGTCCACCCTCAGGCGGGCGGCCGTATACTTTCCGGACAGCACCAGAGCGGCGATCTCCTTTGTCAAGGCAGACCATTCGCATTCATCCTGCCGCTCGCTCAATTTCCTCTTGAATTCCGCGGCAATGGCCATCCGGTTTGAGGCGGTCTCAGGGATCCACGCCTCCGAGTAATTCTCCATCCATCGAATTCCTTCATTGAAATCCGCAGCCGACTCATAATCATCTGCGACCCGCTTGATCTTGTTGAGCGCCATGGCAAGACTCTCCGTGTCCTCGCTGGCCGCCGGCGCGACTGTCTGATGAACGGGCAACGCCCCGTCCTCATGGGATTTCTCTTCTTTCCGGTCCGGAATTGTTGGATGGACAGAGATCGCGGGCACCACGGGAGTAGAATTCTCGCGACCCTTTTCACATTTCCTGAAAAAGAAAAACCCCGCGGCAACCAACCCGGCAAGCAAAAGCAGAACCAAGGTCTTCCAGGGAAGTCCAGTCCGGGCCGGATTCTCAGAACTGTCAGGATTCGAATCGTTGCCCCCCGCTTTTGAAGCCGGTCTCCGCCGCATCGTGCTCGCCCCTTCATCAGGATGAGCCCCGGCGGGCATGAGTCCCTTATGGACACGGCGAAGGTCACTCAGCACCGCCTGCCAGTCTTTCAAGCGCTTGTCGGGATCCTTTACCAGCATTCGCTCAATCAGACAACAAACCGGCGCGGGAATAGCCGCCACCACATCACGGGGATCGGGAATCTGGGATGTAACCTGGGCCTCCATCGCCTCGTGATCGGACAGCTCTAGGAAAGGTCTTCTCCCCGTCACCATCTGGTAAAGACAGCACCCCAGAGCGTAGATATCGGTTCGACAATCCAGTTTTCCAAGCCCCTGAACCTGCTCCGGGGAAATATACCCGGGCGTCCCGGCCACTTCATCAGATGGCGTCGAAAGATCAGAATCCTGCGTCAGCGAAAGGCCCAAATCAGCCACCTTAATCGTGCCATCCTGATCCACCATGATGTTTTCAGGCTTAATGTCGCAATGAATAAGTCCCGCCGTGCGCCAGGCATAGTCCAAAGCGGCCACAACCGATTCTACTACCACAAGAGCATCATACACAGGCAGGATGTTCTTGCGCTTGATCCATTGGCCAACATTATACCCATCGACAAACTCCATGACGAAGTAGTAGTTCCCGCTCTCTTCGCTGGCATCATAGACCTGCACAATCCCGGGATGCTTAAGTCTTGCCGCTGTACGGGCCTCCTGGACAATCTGCCGGACGCATTCGGGATCCCGGCTATACCGGGATGGCAACAATTTAATCGCGACAATCCGATCCAGAGAAAGTCGGCGGGCTTTCCAGACATGGCCCATCCCCCCCTCGCCGATTTTTTCGATCAGCTCAAATCCTGTTAAACGGATGTCGCTCATGGAGTTCCATTACTTCAGGAGAACGCCGATCGTCACGCCCAACCCTATGAAAAACAGATACACCAGTGATGCCACCGCCCGGACTTCGGTAAAAACGAGACTGACAGTCACCCTATCCCGGCTAAAAATCAGAACAAGGGTGGCCAACGCAATTAAAATCAACGCAATTAAAACATTCTTGGACATGGCAACTCTCCTTTCAAAACCTATTTACTTTTTAAAATCGCCTCGGCCTTCATCAGAATAACATCCAACTCCGCCAACCGCCCCGCGCCTTCCCTCTCGCAGGCAAGTTCACCTACCCCGACATCCACGAACGACACTCCTCGCGACTGCAGAAGTTCCACGTTGGCCCGGGTAGCGGGATGGCACCACATGCCATCGTTCATGGCGGGAGCCACAAGCACAGGTGCCCGGGTTGCCAATGCGGTGCAGGTCAGCAAATCATCCGCCAACCCCTGCGCCAGCTTTGCAATCACATTGGCGGTGCAAGGCGCAATCACTAGGAGATCAGCTCGATCGGCATACGAAATATGTTCGGGATGCCATCCCTCTTTTTCGTCAAAAAGCCCCGTTCCAACCGTATTACGCGACAAGGTTTGAAAGGTGAGCGGAGTCACAAATTCCATCGCACCGGACGTCATGACAACCGAAACATCCCATCCCTTTCGCATCATCAGCCGAACCAGCTCGGCGGCCTTATAGGCTGCAATGGAGCCCGTGACCCCCAGCACAATACACGGCTTTCTCGGTTGTTTGGAACCCGGTGACATAACAGGCGTTCACATTGCCAGTTTTAACACCTCTTGTCAATTTAGCCTGCATAGACCTATTGACATTTCATGACCTTTGGTGCTTTCCTTACCCCTATGCGATATTTCTTGTCGTTCCTGGCCAAAATCTTCCTCTTCATCATGACGGCGCGGGGGGCTGTTGATACCAACTACCTTCCGGGATGTTCCTGGCCGGTGGGGGAAAAATTGACTTACCAGATCTATTGGGGATTTATTCCCGTGGGAACGGCCATCATCTGGACGGAATGGACCGAGATCGAGGGGCGTAAACTGCTGGCCATCAGGATGCGCACCTTTTCCAATAAGGTGATCGAAAAAATCTATCCCGTAAACGACACCATCGAAAGCCTGGTCGATCCCGGCCCCTTCCTTCCCGTCCAATTCAGCAAGAACATGAGCGAAGGCTCCCGCCGGTACCATGAGGTCACGTTTTTTGACAGGACGAACCTGGTCGCCCGATGGGAATCTAAACTCACTGGCAAAAAACGTATTTTCAAAATTGAACCCACCACCCGCGACATCCCGACCTTCATGTTTGCCATGCGAGGCCAGTCCTTCTCCCCGGGGAAGCGTGAGCATTTCAGAGTCATGGCAGACGAAAAAATCTATGATTTATGGCTGAATGTTCTGAAAAATGAAAAAATTGACCTGGATGCGTACGATTCCATTTCCTGCGTAAAAACGGAACCGGAAGCCGCCTTTAACGGTCTTTTTGTGAGAAAAGGTAAAGTCTGGGCTTGGATTTCAAAGGATCCACGCGGTCTGGCCACCCGGGTGGAGGCAAGCATCCCGGTCGCCAATGTTCACGCACTCCTGCTCAAGGTTGAGGGGCCAGGCATAGACTTCTGGATCAAGCCCGGCCTCGCGGCCCCCGCACGCTAACCCCCTTTAATTATTTATGTTGCAGGGATGAAGCCGGTTCTATAATGTTAACACGTTTTGGAGAAGTTAGGTGTTTTAGAAACAGTTTTGAAGAAGTATTGAGGAGTATAGACAAGGTGAATATTTACGTTGGAAATCTGCCGTATCAAACAACTCAGGATGATCTGCGCGTACAATTCGAACAGTATGGCGTGGTGGAGTCCGTCAACATCATTCAGGATCGCGAAACAGGCCGATCCAAAGGGTTTGGCTTCGTGGTCATGCCTGACAGCACCGCGGCCCAGAAGGCCATCGACTCTCTGAATGACATCGACATGGGCGGTCGCAAGATGAAGGTAAACGAAGCCCGTCCCCGCGCTGAAGGCGGATCCGGTGGTGGTGGTGGTGGTGGTTTCGGTGGCGGCGAACGTCGTTGGTAACTGACCGCTTTCCTGACAAGTGATCAAAAGACCGGGGCGAAAACCCCGGTCTTTTTTATTATCCAAAAAGAGACATCTGCCCAGAATCCCGCATTTTGGGTTTATTTCTGGCCAGTTTGGGTTGTCCTGCCTCGCTAAATTCCCCCTCCTCCAAGTTTGTCAGGATTTCCTTGGCACGGTCAATCACCTCAAGGGGAAGCCCAGCCAAACGGGCAACCTGAATACCGTAACTCTTGTCAGCAGCACCGGCCACAATCTTCCGCAAAAACACAATCTGGTCGTTTCGCTCACTCACCACCACATTATAGTTCTTCACCCCCGGCATAGTCAGGGCCAGATCCGTTAATTCGTGGTAATGGGTTGCAAACAAGGTCTTGGCCTTAGCCTTCTCATTTTGATGCAAATATTCGGCCACCGCCCACGCAATACTGATCCCGTCAAAGGTACTTGTTCCCCGTCCAATTTCATCAAGAATGATCAAGCTCCGTGGAGTGGCGTTATTCAGAATGTTTGCAGTTTCCTGCATTTCGACCATGAATGTGCTGCGTCCCCGTGCCAGGTCATCACTCGCCCCGACGCGGGTGAAGACCTGATCCACCACGCCGATTTCAGCCTCGGAAGCAGGAACAAACGACCCCATCTGGGCCATAATGACAATCAGGCCTACCTGCCGAATATAGGTTGATTTTCCGGCCATGTTCGGTCCCGTCAGGATAATCAATTGATGGTCGTTCCGATCAAGCAGGGTATCGTTCGGGACAAACCGCTCCGCATCCGGCATGCTCTCAACAACCGGGTGTCGTCCATCCTTAATCCACACCTTCCCGCCATCATTGATTCCGGGCCGGACATATCGCCCCATTACGGCCCGTTCCGCCAGCGCGGCAAGCACATCTAACTTCGCTAAGGCAAGTGCCGTTTTCTGGATCGCAGCGGTGTGCTGAACAACCTGTTCACGAATCCCTGAAAACAGCTCAAACTCAAGCGCCATGGACCGCTCCTGAGCGCCCATGATCCTGCGTTCGTATTCCTTGAGTTCAGGGGTCACGAACCTCTCGCCATTCACCAGGGTCTGCTTACGGATATAGTCATCCGGCGCATGGGCCAGTTGACCTTTCGAAATTTCAATGTAATAGCCAAACACCCTGTTGTGCCGGACTTTGAGCGTCTTGATGCCTGTACGGGCCTGTTCCCGGGATTGAAATTCAGCCAACCATTGACGCCCCTCAGACGCCGCCACACGAAGTTCATCCAACTCAGCGCTGAATCCTTTCCTGATGATGCCCCCCTCCTTCAGGGCTACCGGCGGCTCATCTTCAATCGCACGACCAATCAGTTCCGCCACCTCAGGAAGGAGTACCATCTCCGATCCCAATGTCCTCAACATCTCCCTCTGATGCCCCTCCACCAATTCACGGATCCTCGGCAAGACCTCCAGCGAGGCACCCAACGCGCGAAGGTCGCGGCCATTTCCACTGCCGGCACTGAGGCGGGCCACAAGGCGTTCCAGATCACGAATTCCTAAAAACCGATCACGAACCTCGTGGAGCAGTGTCCGATTCAGGGTCAGCGCTTCCACCGCATCCAATCGCCTTTCAATCCCCGTGACATCCGCCAGGGGCCTCAGCACCCAGTCCCGCATCAACCGGGCACCCATCGGTGTTTTGGTCTCGTCCAGAGTCCCGAGAAGCGTAACGGATCCACGACGATCCTCCGTGCGGCGGGGAACAAGATCCAGGTTTCCACAGGTAGCCTGATCCAACATCATATAATCTGATGGATTGTTGACTTTGAGAGATCGAACATGCTTCACATCACGCTTCAATTCCTCCTGGACATAATACAGGATTCCTCCGGCAGCCCCCACCGCCGCAGGCTTGGTCTCGCACCCAAACCCATCCAGCGAATGCACAGAAAAATGCCGAATGAGACGATCCCGCGCCACATCAAACCGGAACACCCAGTCCTCTCCTCCGCTGACCACAATCCCCCCCAGTGATGCCATCAAGGATTTCACCTGAGGATCATTCATCTGCTCGGAAGGCACGACACATTCACGGGGACCGAATTGCCTCAAGGACTCGGCCAACAAAGCGGCGTCCCGCGACTCCTCCACCCAGAAAGCCCCGGTGGAAATATCCAGCATCGCCATCCCGAAGACTTCCCCACACCGGCAGAATCCGGCCAGGTAATTATTCTGGAGTGAATTCAAAATGGTGTCCTGCATCACCGTTCCCGGGGTGACAATTCCAGTGACTTCGCGACGGACAATCCCCTTGGCCGCAGCAGGATCCTCAACCTGGTCGCAAATGGCCACCTTTTTTCCAGCCCGGATAAGTTTCGCCAGATAGCCGTCCGCCGCATGAAACGGCACGCCACACATGGGAATCCCCTGACGCCGGGTCAGCGTGATGTCTAAAAGCTGGGACGCCTCCTTGGCATCCTCAAAAAACATCTCGTAGAAATCCCCCAATCTGAAAAATAAAATTGTGCCCTCGGACAGTTTTCCGCGAATCTTCCGGTATTGCGCCATCATCGGTGTTAGGGTTTCACCACTCATGTCTTCACCTTCAGCCTTCTGTCTAAACTGCTTCATCCTGGGCGTCCCTGCGGGACGCCCGAATCCCATCCGCCAAGGTCTGCCATTGGTTCACGGTGAGCATTTCCGGACGAATTCTTGAATCAAGACCCATCTGAAACAAGACCGACACCGCTTGCTCCGGGGTTACGCAAAAACGAGCTGCCACTTTTGTCAGGATAGTTGCCATTTGTTTTCGCCTGAAGGCAAAAGCCTCCTTGGTCAGCCTGGCGAACATCGGCCGATCGCCCTCTAGAATCCTGGGCTCTGGAAGACGCGTCATCCGCACCACAGCCGACTTAATTTTGGGACGCGGATAAAAACAGCTAGGACTAATAATTTTCACGGTTTCGACATCATAAACCCGTTGAGCCCAGACCCCCATCAGGCCGCGCTCCTCATCTCCGGGCGCAGCGGCCAATCGCTCCCCTACTTCCAACTGGACAGTTACCGTAATATGCTTCGGAGGATGTGGCAAGGCAAAGACATTCATCAGGATCCGGCTCCCCACCGAGTACGGAAGATTGGAGACAAGAGCCGTGACGCCTTCCCGCTCAAAAAACGCGACATCAAGATCCATCGCGTCCCCCCTCACTAAGGCGAGAGACGGATGACCCGTGTATTCCCGGCAGAGATAGTCATAAAGTCCTCGGTCCTTCTCCACCGCAATCACCCGCCGGGCCAGTCCGACCAGTCGCTCGGTCAACACACCAAGCCCAGGCCCAACCTCCAGCACCACATCCTCTGGCTGGGGATCCGCCGCCGCGATAATGATATCGCGGATATTGGCGTCGATCAGGAAATTCTGGCCAAGCAGGCTGTTCGGCTGGAGACCGTGTTCCTGAAGCAAAGCAGCGACCTGCGAGGGACTGGTTAATTTCACGGCTGTGATGTCTTGATAATTTCGATATAGGCGTCCTTGCGGAGCCGCGTCATCCACCCCTCGGTCACTCGCCGAATCTCCTTCTTCCGCAGGTCCTTTTCAATGGAACCGCGAACTTCCTCGAAAGGAATCGGCCCCGCCGCCAAGGAATCCTCAAGCTTGACCAGATAATAATTCCCATCCATCCGGATCACTTCACTCACCATATTCTTCTGAAGCGCCTTGACCGGCACCGCCAGTTCGGGACGTAGATCACGGATATCGTACCAGCCCCAATCCCCGCCGTCCTTGGCTTTCCCATCCTCTGAAATCTCCCGGGCAATAGTCGCGAAATCGGCACCCGTTCTGATTTTCAACAAAGCATCAGCGGCCGCCTTCCCCCCCGTGACGCGACTGGCCTCATTGGTCAATCCCTGAATCAGAATGACGCGGATCTTCACCTTCGCCTCGCGGGTGTATTTTTTTGGATTCTCCTCGTAAATGCGGCGTACATCCCGGGGCGAAATCATGACTTGGGCATCGACTTCACGGCTTTTCATCATTCCCACAACGATACGTTCACGCATCTGGCGACGCCACTCCTCCATGGACATATGCGCCCCCCGGAGGTTTTTGAGGAATTCCTGCCGATCGCCCGCATAGCGTTCCTGAATAAAATCGCTGACTCGCTTCTCCACATACTTTTCGATTCCATCCTTGTTGAGCTTGGTATCGGCATCATAAGCCTTCATGATCAACTTGGCATTGATCAGGTCATCGAGGATATCGGCATAAAGCTCCTGTTGCTGAGATTCCAAGTCCGCCCCCGTGTATAACTGGCGCAACTGGGGCAACATGGGGCCCATGGCCTCCTTGACCTCCCCTACCGTCACCACCCCGTCATTCACAAAAGCGGCGACGCCATCGATCGTGATGGATTCACCCACAACCCATTTCGCGGCAAGAAGCATCGCCCCGATTAAAATCATCCGTCTCATATGCATACTCCTGTCCTAACCGGCGTCAAAGCTCGGTACTATGCCACAAAGAATGGCTCTTCGCTATCTGCTATTTACTATTCACTTCAAACCAGATATCTTCCCGCCTAGTTATTAGGGAGTGATGACGTGAGACAAATACTACATGCAGTAAAAGGTTGGATTCGAGGCGAATCCTCAAAAGCGAGAAAAACCGCCATCGTTTACGTTTATTCCCCCGGCAAAGAAGCCCAGAACGGGGAATTAGGAGCCAATGACCAAATATCGCTTTTGCGCCGACTTTCGACATTCGTAAGCAAGGAAACCCTTCCTGTGACCGTCATTTTTCCGGGCCGACCGACACGCAAAATTCCGGATGGCGCCAGCCAGAGCGGGGTTCAGGTTCGCTATGCCACCCCTGACCAAATGAAAAAGGTGGTTGGCCACGCCATCTCGGAATCCAAAAAAGGACACTCTGCGGTTCTGGCGACCAATAGTCTCGAACTGGAAAAAATCGCCCGCAGCGAGAGAATTCGCCATATCCGGGCCACCACCTTTGAGGAGGCGCTGAACAATATCTGCGGGCCAATCCGCCGCGATCAACCGCAGCAACAGCAGCAGCAACGCCGCCAACCGCAGCAGCCGCCCTCCCCATCCCAGAAATCCCAACCGGCACAGGAACAACCCGACAACACTGGACATGAAACCCCTGCAATCCATCCGCAATCGCAATCCTCTTCTCCAAAATCCGAACCCGTACTTCAACGGCACCGCCGGGGTGATGCTCCCGCGAAAAAAGAAGATCGGGACCAGGACATCCTGAATTTGATTGATCCCCTGTAAAGCAAGGAGCGCCCCATGACAACAAAAACCTATTCAATCATCATGAGTGGACTGATTTGCATGCTCTGTGCCGCAGGGACACTCGTCTGGACGGGGTGCGACACTGCAAGCGCCACGGAGGATCTTGTCGTTTCGCCGTCTTCAGTAACACTCTCATCCGGACAATCACAAACATTCACCGTAAGTGGAGGCTACCATTACACATGGTCCCTCGGGGGATCAAGCAGTAGTAGTGGCACCGTCAGTTCGGCCCAGGGCTCGCTCTCATCCCTCACCGGAAGTCAGGTACTCTACACCGCCCCGACAGGTGACTCGCTGAGCGGCTCCGTTACGCTTAGCGTCACCTCCACCATCGAGGGAAGTGGCGCCGGAATAAGTAATTCTCCGGCTTATGAAGTCACCGGAAGCGCCGTCATCACCTTTCAATAATTTTCCGGTCATCATGACCAAACCGTTTCTGATCACAAGCCTTCAAAATCCCCGCGTTAAAGCGGTGGTGGGATTGCGGCAACGATCCGAGCGCGATGAACGCGGAGAAATGATCATTGAGGGGTACCGCGAACTCAAGCGAGCCCTCGATAACCGGCATTACCCAAAGGCGCTCTTCACCTGCCCCGAACTTTTCATGGGAACCAATGAACCGGCCCTCATTGAACAATGCCGGGCAGCAGGCGCTGAGTTATTCGAATGTACCAGACCGGTCTTTGAAAAAATATCCTACAGGGACCGCCCGGAGGGATTGCTAGCCATTGCCCCCCAGGTTCACTGGACACTCGCTGACCTGAAACTCCCTGATGCACCGCTACTGGTCGTGGCCGAAGCGATTGAAAAGCCCGGAAATCTTGGCACCATTCTCCGATCCGCCGATGCTGCCGGGGTGAACGCGGTGATCGTCTGCGACCGTTGCACCGATATCAACAATCCCAATGTCGTTCGCGCCAGCACAGGAACCCTCTTTTCCCTTCCTGTTGTGGAAGCCTCCAACGAGGAAGTCCTGGCTTGGCTACGCAAAAAGAAGATTCAAATTCTGGCCGCTACCCCACATACCGACTTTGTCTATACTGACGTGGACCTGAAGAAAGGGACAGCCTTGGTAGTCGGAACCGAACAGTACGGCCTTTCCGAGAAATGGATGACGGAAGCTGACCTGAAAGTGAAGATTCCCATGCTGGGTCAGGCCGATTCCCTCAATGTGGCCTCCGCGACCACTATCCTGCTGTATGAGGCCGTGAGGCAGCGGCACAGCAAATAGGTGAAAGGGTTGAATGGCGCTAAGTTAAGCGATGTGGCCTCTTTTGTGAACTTTTTGGAGTGCGGCGGCTCGACGCCGCTTTCACGCGACCGGCTTGACGGTCGCGGCGTTTCCAGGCCGATCCCTGTTGACTTTGAGAGGAGCAGCGCGTCAAGCC
>CAIZMS010000060.1 GCA_903934155.1 uncultured bacterium
AATTGTACATTTCGCACCGCTTCTCATCGTTCACTCTCCTCTTCTGAATCCTGGCATTATAGTTATATAAACGAAAAAACCCACCGCTTTTTGCGGTGGGTTTTCTTTGCGTCGGTTCTGTATCCTGTCAGATACAAACCTCCCACCGCAGCCAGCCTACCAATACCAGGTCAAGGGTGACCCTGTCCGACCGCAGCATGGTGCTGAGGTTTGTCCGGCCGTTTGCGATGGGGTTCGTTGTTTTCACTGGTGGATACGGTGCCAGAAGAGAGTGGCTTTCGTCAATCCTGTTTTTAGTTTACCGGTAAAGGGCGGTCTGGGGGCGGTCGGTGAGGCTGTTGTAATGGCGCATGGCGAGCTTCCACCAGGGGGAGAGATGGGCCTCGGGAAGCTGCCAGATGCGGTCATGAAGTTCGGCCACCGCCTGGGCGTTGAGAAGTAGCGCCATTTGTTCACGCCGGGTAAGGTCGCCCGGTCCCTTGGCCAGAAGCCGGTCAGTCAGGTCGCGAAGATAACGATTGAGGGGGCGCGGGGTCCGGCGTTGCCGGATCAGCGACCCGTGTGCGGCATTGAGATAGGGATCCAGGAGTACCTGCATCAGTCCGTAGTGGGGTGCAATCCATTCCTGCGGTGTCAGATGCCGGCGTATGGCATCAATGTTTTTTTCAAGATGTGTCACGACCGAGGGGGGGTGGCTCTCGGCCGGAATGAGGAACAGTTTCATGCGACGGAGCCGGCTTCCGACGGCGGGCATGCTCAGGAGTGCCGAGATGGGGATGGAGCCCATCAGGCCGAAGGTCACGGGGCTTAGCCACCAGAAAAAGGCGGGATTGATTCGCAGTGCAATCATAGCCCAGATCACGCCAATTGCGGTTTGTCCGGCGTGTGCCCTGAAAATTCCACCCCAGTCGACACTGTTCCCGGCATCCCGCGACTGGGGATTCCAGGGTACATCGCGCCCCATCATGATTTCCGTGACAAAGCGGGTGTTGAAGCACATCTGGATCGGCGCCATCAGGACGGAAAAGAAATGTTCCAGAAGAAATCCGATTAATACCCGTATCCTGCCGCCAAAGGCGACGCACCGCCGTCGGTTGAACATCGTCAGGAGCACGGCCAGTACCTTGGGCAGGGTCAGCATCACAATGGTGACGATGAAGAGAATGAGGGCCAGGCGTCCGCCTCCGATGTCCAGGAAGGAGGACAGTCCGATGTCGGAATCGAACCGTGGCGGGGCTCCCGCCGCCCAGTAGAGCTGGCATTGGATGGTGCCCAGTATCATGAAGATGAACCAGAGGGGGGAGGCGAGGTAAGACAGGATCCCGAGGGCGAGATGGAGACGGTTGATGGAGCGAAACCCTTTGGCGGAGAGCAACCAGCTGTGCTGGAGATTGCCGCGGCACCAGCGGCGGTCACGGCAGGCGTGATCGACCAGGGTGGGCGGGAGATTTTCGTAGCTGCCGCCCAGCTCATAGGCCATCCACACCTCGTAATTTTCCCGGCGCATCAGGGCCGCCTCGACATAATCGTGGCTCATGAACCGGCTCCCCCCGCCCCCGGGCGAGGCGCGCAGGGTCGGCAGGGCGCAGTGGTCGATGAAAGGGGCCACCCGGATGATGGCGTTGTGGCCCCAGAAGTTTCCACTTCCGGCCTGCCAGTAATTGAGGCCGGCCTGGAATACGGGGCCATATAGAACCCCTGAAAATTGCATCAACCGGGCGAAAAAGGTTTCCCCCTGAATCGGGGACGGGACGGTCTGTATGATGCCGACGGTGGGGTTGACTTCCATCATCTGGACCATGCGGGCGAGGGTATTTCCTTCCATGAGGCTGTCGGCGTCAAGCACCACCATATACCGGTACTTGCGCCCCCAGCGGCGCAGGAAGTCGCTGATGTTCCCGCTTTTCCGGTTCAGGGCGATGTTGCGTTTCCGGTAGAAGATCCGGCCGAATCCCTTGACCTGTTTGCATAGATCGATCCAGGCGACTTCCTCCTCGATCCATTTGTTGGGATTATTGGAATCGCTCAGGATGAAAATATCGAACCGCTCGATGGTGCCGGTTCGAACGAGATCCAGGTAAATGGTGCGGATTCCCTCGTAGACACGGCTCACATCCTCGTTGTAAATCGGGATGGCGATGGCCGTGGCGGGGAGCGTTGACGTGGCGGGCAGTTTTTCCGGAAGCGTGCGCGAGATGCTGCAGGGATTTTTCCGGCGCAACAGGATAAAGAACCCGAAGACGGCCTGCGTGAATCCCAATGTCACCATGCCGAAGAGGGGCACGAACAGGATTAGCATGGCGATTTCAATGCCGTCGAGACCGCCCCGCCAGAGAATGTCCGCCATGACCCAGGTCGCCAACCCGGTCAGGGTCAGCACCACGGTAAAGAAGAAGGCCTGGCGCGTCCCCGAGTGCCGGAGGCGGCCCAGATTGACAACTTTGTCGGGTTGGTTGGGATCGGTCATCGTCGTGTATACCAGAACAGAAAAACAAGTCCGGCGCTGATCAGGAGCCACAGAAACAACGTTCGGAGGATGGGGAACCGGTCAAAGGTCTCCCGGGCCGAATCCGCCAGGTCGGGGATCAAGCCCCGGTCAAGCGGGCGGGGAACCATGCTGCTGACTTCAAGCTCAGGGCCGGTTTTGACGAGTCGGGCATGAAGCGTTTCGGAAAAGCCAGGAGGCGATAGCTGGGGATTGAGAAAGGCGTTGGGCCAACGCATGGGCGCATCGCAGAGGTAGAGTGCCAGATAGCCCTCGGGCAAGGTATAAGGACGGTCGTCAGAGCGGGGGGGGAGCAGTCCGCTCATCCATTGGGTGATCATGCTTCGCGCCTCGTCAATGGCGAGCGTGGCCAAGTGGACGGCCGGGATGCCCTCCGAATCCGCGTTCCGTTTTTCGATGGCCCGTTGAAGGATCAGGGCGGCCAGCCGGGCCCGGTGAAGGCGGCTGGCCACACGACAGGCGCGGAGATAGTTTTCAACCTTTTCAAAGGCCTCATCCCATTCCGCCGCCATGACCGGATCCCAGGCCGGTAATTTTATGGCATCCAGAGGTAAGTCCATGTTTCTGTCGCAGTCACGCCATTTTTATTGATCAGGGCACGAAGATCCACGCTGGGTTCATTTTCATTGGCGATTACATCAAAGGCAATGCGCCAGGTTCGGGTGTCAGGACTGTATTCCGATGATAACGAAAGGGGACGAATCAGGCCCCGTGTTACTGTAACTTGGGGTTCTATCTTGGCGCCGGAGGCGACATCCTGAGCCAAAGTCGACCAGGTATAGTCGAGTACAAACTTGCGGGCCCGTGGCATGTTGATGGATCCCGTTCGCATTCCAACGGTGCGGCCGAGTTCCGGGAGCGAGGGGTGTTCGCCGAGCCACCGGACCTGGTAGGCGAAATCAGCGACATTTCCGGCAGCGAGGGCGCGTTCCGGTTCCCAGAAAACGACGATGTTATCCTGAAATTCCGTTCCCGTGGGAAGTTCAAGAAGCTTAACCCGGCCTTTTCCCCAGTCGCCGGAGGGACAGATCCAGGCGGAGGGACGTCGATGATAGTTCGCTTCGAGATCCTGATACGCCGCGTAAGTGCGTTCGCGTTGGAAGAGGCCGAATCCCTTCGGGTTGATATCTTCGTATGAGTTCAGGCGAACCCGTCCATCATTTTCAAGAGGGCGCCAGAGCCACTCATTTTTTCCGTTTTGCATGAGTAAGCCATCCGAGTCATGAACCTCGGGACGGTAGTCATCGAAACGACGGGTTCCGTTTTTGCCAAACCAGAACATGCTGGTCAGGGGGGCAAAGCCGTAGTGGGTGAGGTTGGTTCGGGCGATGACGGCCACGCGTGCATCCATAACCGTTTCTTTACCGGGTCTGATGACGAAGGAGGACACTCCGGCGAGGCTGGGGCTGTCAAACAGGCCGATCACCTGGATCTGGTTTCCCTGGATGCCCGGCCTGAAAATCCACATATCCTTGAATATGGGAAATTCCTCCGGACTTTCCCCGCCGCAGTTGATCGTGATGGCACGGGCAGACAGGCCATAGAGGAGGCCTGCGGGCAGGGCTCGGAAATAAGTGGATCCCAGGAATACGGCGAGTTCATCGAGGTATTCGGGTGTGTTCAGGGGATAATGGATGCGGAGTCCTGAAAACTTGAGATGCCGAAGATCCATCCATCCCAATTTGTTGGCGCCATAATCAAAGAGATCCGAGTCGTAGGGGAATTCCTTCACGTCGTCGCCATCAACCAGATAGTACCCGATTTGGTCGCGGTTCAGGCCGCCCGGGTGAAAAAACTGGAGTTGAAAGGGAAGTCGCTCCCGTCGCCATACGGATTCCTTCGGGTTATAGCGGATATCCCGTAACTGGTCATAGTTCAGTTCGCTGAGCTTGGCGGGAAGGGGGCGGCGGTCATCGACAAAAGGTTTCCCCGCCATTTCCCGTGCGAGCCCGAGAATCGCGTCGAAATTGGGAGCGGGCGCATTGTTTTTTGCCGGAGCGTGTTGGGGAAGGATACTTAAGGTCAGGAAACAAACGATCAGAACTTTTGAAATGCTGTGCTTCAAGTTCATCCTCCGTGATGGTTTCAGTTTCAAAATCGAACCGGCGACCACATAACATCCAACTACTTCCACATTTTTATATCGCATCGAAGGAGGCGGCACAAGAAGGAATGATCCGGATCTGGATAAATACAGGGGAATGAGATTGACCTTGCTTAATGGGGAAGGCATCTTGGGCGTCATGAAAACAGAATCCTTTGTCCGTCCCGATTGGGATCACTACTTTATGGCCATCGCCCGGGTTGTTGCCACTCGCGGGAACTGCTGCCGAAGACAGGTGGCGGCTGTGATTGTGAGGGATCAGCGTATGATTTCGAGCGGTTATAACGGGACGCCTCGCGGAGTGAAGAATTGCTGCGAAGGCGGATGTGCCCGCTGCGCGGGGGATGCGCCCTCAGGAACCTCTCTGGCGGAGTGCATTTGCTGCCATGCCGAGGAGAATGCCATCACCCAGGCGGCCTACCACGGGATCGCCCTGCGCGGAGCGACGCTTTACTCAACACTGAGCCCGTGCCTGACCTGTGCCAAAATGATTATCAATGCCGGCATTCAGGAAGTGGTGTACGAGAGTGAGTATGAGTTCAGTAACCAGACGCGCTCCCTCTTGCACGAAGGTGGCGTCCGGTGTCGTAAGCTGACGGAATAAGGAACGGCCGCTTATTTCTCGGCGGGATCGTCCTTGTCGTCTTCCATGGTCGTCGTGACCGGCGTGGCGAGAGGCTCGACGATGGCTGGTTTTTCAGGAGTAGTCACTTTTTCCGTGGCTACCGGCGTCTTTGTCTCGACAACGGGTTTCGTTTCAACAACCGTCGGTTTCACAACCGCGGGGGTTACCACCACGGGGGCGGATTTCTCCACGACGGGTTCGATGATCGGTGCCGGCGGCATTTCAATGGCCTCGATCAGGGTCGGTTTCAGGTCTACTTCCTTGCCCGGGCTTCCCCAACGGCCGAAACGACGGCGTTCGGCGTTCTGGTCTTCAATCTTCAGGCCATTTTCCTTGGCCAGAAATTTCCACTGGCGCGAAGTGAAGTTGAGGGTCTTTCCGATCTCATTGATGAGCGCGGTGGTGTCGAGCGTGGTCAGGCGATGAAGATCCTTGTACCAGGACACCTCGTCCATCATCCGGAGGGGAATGGTGGTGTTGTCGCCCAGCAGAAAGACATGCTTGGGATCCCCGGACATGAAGCTTCCCTGAACATAATCCTGAAGGGTGATCTGGATCCATTCCTTGCTCTGGCCGTTCCAGATGTGGATCAGGGGTTCGCTGAGTGTGGGGCTGGTATTGTAGGTCACCAGTCCAATATTCTGGCAACGGGCCATTTGGAAGGCCAGTTGTACCACGCGCTTGCGGGCGGGCATCACGATGATCGAGTCCGGGGTTGCCGTTCCCGCCACAACACAGTCCGAAGTCGCCATAATCGTCACAGCCATGAACGCCGCGCCAATCCATTTATTCACACTTGTCATAATCGTTCTCCTAAAAAAATAATTTCTTTTTTGAATCTACAGCGTGGTTTTGTCCAATGCAAGCCTGCTATTTCCCCAGAACTTTCCTGAACTGCTGGGTCAGCAGGGGAAGGATCTCAAACAAATCGCCCACGATTCCATAGGTGGCGACCTTGAAGATGGGGGCATCCGCATCCTTGTTGATGGCCACGATGATATCCGAGGACTGCATGCCGGCGAGATGCTGAATCTGGCCGCTGATGCCCGCCGCGATGTAGATCTTGGGGCAGACGGTTTTTCCGGTCTGTCCCACCTGGTGTGAATAGGGGATCCAGTTTGAATCCACGGCGGCGCGCGAGGCGCCCACGCCGGCGCCGATCACATCGGCCAATTCGCGTAGCAGGGCGAAGTTCTCGGCCGTCTGGAGACCGCGTCCCCCCGATACGATGATGTTGGCTTCCGCGATATTCATCGTGGTTTCGGTCTCGGGGACGAATTTCAGGCGGCGAGCCTTGGATTGAAGCAGGACTTCCGCGATGGTTTCCATCGAGACTTCCCCCTTGCGGGCGGGGTTGACCTCGGCTTCCTTCATGACCTTGTGCCGGACGGTGGCCATCTGGGGCCGCGCGTTCGGGGTTTCAATGGTGGCCATGATGTTGCCGCCGAACGCCGGGCGGGTCTGGAGCAGGTTCAAGGTCTTGGGGTCAATCGCCAGTCCGGTACAGTCCGCTGTCAAACCGGCATTCACCCGAACGGCCACGCGCGACACCAGGCTGCGCCCGATGGTGGAGGCGCCGCAGAGGAACACATTGGGCTTGTGCCGTTTGACGAGGTCGATCAGGACATTGGCGTAGGATTCATCCTGGAAATGCTCCAGCGCCGGACGATCGACCAGATAGACCTTGTCGGCGCCGCGGGAGATCAGTTCGGATGTCTGCTTCTGAACATTGCTGCCCAGCAGTACGGCGCAGAGTTTCATGCCCAGCGAGTCCGCTAGCTTGCGCCCTTCGCCCAGCAGTTCGAAGGTGATG
>CAIZMS010000061.1 GCA_903934155.1 uncultured bacterium
GCCATTCAACGCCGGGCGTGACGCTGATTTCCCCGCCGCCGCATCATGACATTTACTCGATCGAGGATATCAAGCAGCTCATTTATGACCTGAAGAACGTCAATCCCGAGGCCCGTGTCTCGGTCAAGCTGGTGTCCGAACTCGGAGTGGGCACCATTGCCGCCGGGGTTGTGAAGGCGCATGCCGACGCGGTTCTGATCAGCGGATTTGATGGCGGGACGGGCGCTTCGCCGCTGTCTTCCATCAAGCACGCCGGCGCGCCCTGGGAACTTGGGCTGGCCGAAACACAACAGACTCTGGTTCTGAATAATCTGCGGGGGCAGGTGCGCCTGCAGGCCGACGGACAGATTAAGACGGGCCGGGATGTTGTGGTTGCCGCGTTGCTTGGCGCCGAGGAATATGGTTTCGCGACGACCGCCTTGGTCGTGCTCGGCTGTGTGATGATGCGAAAGTGTCACAACAACACCTGTCCGGTTGGCGTGGCCACCCAGGACCCGAAATTGCGGAAACTCTTTTCCGGAAGCCCTGATTATCTGGTGAATTTCTTCACCTTTATCGCCGAGGAGGCCCGTGAAATCATGGCGCAGCTTGGATTCCGATCCATTGATGAAATGATTGGGCGGTCAGACCGTTTGGAAATGAATGACGCGATCACCTTCTGGAAGACGCGGGGACTGGACTTCTCCAAGGTGTTGTATCGTCCTGCCTCAACGGGCCCGGTCCGGTGCATGTCCCGGCAGGATCATGAACTGGGAAGCGCTTTGGATTTGACACTTCTCCCGAAGGTTAAGCCGGCCCTTGAGTCGCGAAAGCCGGTTGTGATCGAGCATGTGATCCGGAATGTCAACCGGACGGTGGGCACCATGATCGCCGGTCAGGTGGCGCGGAAATATGGACACGCGGGACTTCCGGAAGACACCATCACGTTGAAGTTCAAGGGGTCAGCCGGGCAGAGCTTCGGGGCCCTTTTGGCGCACGGGATGACCCTGATTCTGGAGGGCGAGTCGAACGACTATCTGGGCAAGGGACTGTCGGGCGGGAAGATTATCGTCAAGCCCTTTTCCGGCGTTGATTATGAGCCTGAACACAATGTCATTGCCGGCAATGTGCTGCTGTATGGGGCGACGGGAGGGGAAGTGTATCTCAACGGCGCGGTTGGGGAGCGCTTTGCCATTCGAAACAGCGGGGCGATTGCCGTGGTGGAGGGCGTGGGTGACCACGGGTGTGAATATATGACTGGCGGACGGGTGGTTGTTCTGGGCCGGACCGGTGTCAATTTTGGTGCGGGCATGAGTGGTGGCTTTGCCTACATCTATGATGAGGGGCGGAATTTCGATGCCCGGTGCAACCTGGATATGGTCGATCTGGAGCTGGTGTCCAGTGAGCGTGACAAGGCCGAGTTGCGAGGGCTTTTGGAGAAACACGTCCGGTACACGGGCAGTCGAAAAGCCGTGCGGATCCTCGCGGATTGGGAGAATCATCTCCCGTATTTCATCAAGGTCTTCCCGATGGAATATCGACGTGTGCTGGGTCAAATGATGCAGGAAGATGAAGCCACCGAAAGGGCGGAGGTGGTCCATGGGTAAGACTACAGGATTTATGGAATATGACCGGCACGATGCGCCTTACCGGGCCGTGGCGGAACGAATCAAGGATTTCAATCCGGTCGAGTTGCGGCCTTCGGACAAGGATGTCCGGGAGCAGGCGGCGCGATGCATGGATTGCGGAACGCCCTTCTGCTTCGGGTGCGGGTGTCCCCTGGATAATGTCATTCCCGAATGGAATGAGCAGGTCTA
>CAIZMS010000062.1 GCA_903934155.1 uncultured bacterium
CGGCAAGAAGGTGCCAGAGCAGCGGCCGGAAAACAAGCGCGGCGTTATTCTGTGGAAATTTCACGGGTGCAGCGCATTGACATGGAGTCCAATGAGGTTCATAATCGCCCTCCGTTGTGAGTTATGGCTTTGAAAGGAATTCGCGAAGGTATGCACCCTAAGATTAATCATTTGATTCAATTACAGGAATTGTCCCTGATCCGCGCCGAACAGAAGGCCCATCGTCATGGGCACCGGTTGGATGAACTTGATGCCTCGATTGCCGATTTGACCAGCCAGCTTTCCACAGATGTACAATCCCTTCTGGTCCGCATGCAGAAGCGGGATTCGATCATCATTGTGCCGATGACCAATGGTGCTTGCACGGCGTGCGGAATGCGGCTTCCCACCAGCCATGCCCAGCAGGTCAAGGTGTCGGATCAGCTTCAGGTCTGCCCGATCTGTACCCGGCTTCTTTATTTCGAAGAGGGATTGCCCCGGAATGTGGGCAAGGCGCAACGGCGCAGCGAGCCCCGCAAGGTGGGGATTGCCCGGTTTTCCTCACCGGGCCTGATGATTCCCCGCCTCAAGGCCACGACCCGCGATGAGGCGATTCGGGAACTGGCGACCAAAATGCAGGATGAGGGTTTTGTGGATGATGCCGGAAAGCTGGTTGACTCCGCATTGAAGCGTGAGGCGATTGTCAGTACCGCGCTGGATCACAGCATGGCTTTCCCCCACGTTCGCGGCGTAGAGGGCGGCGGGCTCACCCTCGGGCTTGGCGTAAGCGCCAAGGGAATTAAGTTCGACGGACATGACAAGGGCCCGACGAAAATTGTGTTCTTCATGGTTATTCCGACTGCGGCCAGCGCCTTTTATCTCAAGCTTCTGGCCGGTCTGGCCGAGACCTTCTCCGATGCCGATGCGCGCAAGGCGCTCTCGGCCGAGGAAACTCCCGAGAAGATGTGGAAAACTCTCATCAAGTTGACGAAGAAGACAATCTTGTGAAATGTAAGACGCCAAATGTGAGATGTGAGACGTAAGATTCGCTTTTAACGTCTTACGCTTCACATCTTACGTCTTACCTCTTCAGCCTCTTCACAAACCGGGCCATTCGCTCGGTGGCTTCCTTGATTTCCTCGATATCGGTGGCGTAGCAGCAGCGCAGGAAGCCTTCGCCGCATTCTCCGAAGGCGCTGCCTGGGACGCAGGCCACGTTTTCCTCGTCGAGTAGTCGCAAGGCGAACTCCTTTGAGGTCAGGCCGTAGTCGCCGATATAGGGGAACACGTAGAACGCGCCCTTCGGGACATGGCAGGGAATGCCCATTTCATTCAGGGCGGCACACAGGAAATTCCGGCGTTCCTGGTACGAGAGGCGCATATCTTCCGTGTCCGTTCGGGTCTTGAGCGCTTCAATGGCGGCCTTCTGGCTGATGATAGGGGCGCACATCATGATGTACTGGTGGATTTTCATCATGGCCTCGCTCAACTCCGGAGGTGAGCAGGCGTAACCCAGCCGGAAGCCGGTCATGGCCCAGCCCTTGGAGAAGCCGTGCAGGAAAATGGTGCGCTCCTTCATGCCGGGTACCGCCGCGATGCTGGGGCGGCCCCCTTCATAGGTGAGCTCGGAGTAGATCTCGTCGGTGATGACAATCAGATCATGCTCGATGGCGAAGGCGGAGATGTCTTCGCCATCGGCCTGCGTCAGCGTGGCCCCGGTGGGGTTCGTCGGGAAATTGAGCAGTAGCGCCTTGGTGCGCGGGCTGACCTTTTTCTCGAGCATGGCGCGCGTGAGGCGGAACCCGTTGTCGCGGGTGGTTGAGACGGCCACCGGCACACCGTGCGCAAACCGGATCTCGGGGGCGTAGGACACAAAGCAGGGCTCGTGGTAAATGACCTCATCGCCCGGTTCAATAATGGCGCGAATGGCCAGATCGAGGGCTTCGCTGACGCCGACGGTGATCAGGATTTCGGATTCGGGATCATAGGTCACGCCGAACGCTTCCTCGACATACGCGGAAATGGCCTGCCGCAATTCAAGGAGGCCGCGGTTCGAGGTGTAAGTGGTGGCTCCGCGGTCGAGCGCAAAGATGGCTTGTTCGCGGATGTGCCAGGGGGTGACGAAATCAGGTTCGCCGATGCCCAGGCTGATGACATCCTTGCGGGAGCTGACGATATCAAAGAAATCCCGGATTCCGGAGCGCGGAATGTTCAGCAAGTGCTTGGCGATAAAATCGCCCGGGTTGCGTTTGGGCTTAGGGCGAGACTTTGAGACGCTCATCGGTTTTCTCCGCTTCCATCAATACGCCGTTATTCTTGTAAGTTTTGAGCATGAAATGCGTTCCAGTGGAGATGATTCCCTGGATGGTTGCCAGTTTCTCGCTCACAAAAAAAGCCACATCCTTCAGGTTCCGTCCGGCCACCACGGCCATCAGGTCGTAGGTGCCCGACATCAGGTAAACCGATTCCACCTCCGGGAATTTGCTGACCCGCTCGGCAATCCGGTTGAAACCGCCTTCGCGCTCGGGCGTGACCTTGATTTCGATTACCGCCCGTACGAGCTCGACATCCATCAGGTCGGTGTTCAATACAGCCTGGTAGCCGCGGATGATGCCAGCGCCTTCATAGCCGGCGATCTTGGCTTTAACGGCCTCTTCGGTGGTGTTCAGCATGCGCGCCAGGTTTTTGGGTGTTTCCAGCGCGTTATGTTTCAATAATTTAAGAAGTTCGTCCATGTTGCATTCTCCATTAAAACCCGATATGAGTAGCATTTTGGGGCGGGAAGTCAAGGTGAGGAAGGAAGAGAGGGCGGGGAGAAAGGGTTCAGGGTTCGGGGTTCAGGGTGAAGAGACCAAGTCCGAAGGGCTTTCGAACCCTGCCCCCCGAACCCTGAACCCTGAACCCTAATCATGAGTGCATATATGGCCAATCTTGAGAACATAAGAATAGTGCTGGTGGGTCC
>CAIZMS010000063.1 GCA_903934155.1 uncultured bacterium
CGGTCCCAGTAAAAGGCAAGATGTTCGCCAGCGATGAGAGACCTTGCAGTCGGATGGTGATATCCGAAGAAAAAGCGATCATTCACTACAGGGCTCCCGACCGGAGTGCCAAGCTGCTTCAGATTCTTGGCGGTCACATCCAGCAGGGCCAGGCGCTTAAGACTCAACTCCCCGTGCAATGGCGTGACTGTTACATCGAACAGGATATAGTTGGCTTCGTCCCTCAATATGGATTTCCACACCACGCGATACGAATCGTCGGGCGCAGTAAAGGTCAGGATGAAGGATTTGGCCGGAGAATGATCACCCAGTCGGGGCGAAGCCGGATCAACAGGTATCGTTTCTTCCTGGACTTCCGCATCAAGTTTCAGCGCCGATGCGTTGACTGGTTTGCCATCCACAACCAAAGCGAAGGGTTCACCAACGACAACGGCGCCCCCCGCTTCACCAGAGATGTCGAAGCGCGCGTTCTTCACCCGTCCGTCAGTCACATCAAAACGGAATGAAAAGAGATCATTTTGTAGCGTTCGTGTAGCTCCCTGAACTATTGTTTTCGCGGCTCCAGGAAGCCGTTGATCCGGATAGCTGATTTTCATACCCAGATTGGGCTTTTCAGCCAGTGCGGTATAGAAAGGCAGAATGCCCGCCCACAATAAAAACCATCCAACTAATCTCAAGTAATTCCTCCTCACTCTCGCATTCATTGCTACTACTGCACTTTCATCACGATAAGGTCTTTTCGCCGGGATTCAGGGGTGACTTTCAAATCCATCACCTGTCCGTTTACCACCCGCCCTTGAACGGTGGTTTGATAAGGAGCATGGAGTTTGAAATCGACATTCCAGTCTTTCGGCCAGGCAGGTAGCAGATAGATTTTTTTGCCATCCACCTGCATGAGCATGTATTGAAGCGTATTGAGAATGACGGAGGCCTGGCACTGGTCGGGTATCCAGTCAAAGTTCGGGCCCCAGAAGGCCGGAAAGCGACTGTCCGGGCGGTTCTTTTTTTCATTGGCACCACCCATGAGATTCTCTGTGGTGACAGCCTGAACCAGATAGACCTTCGCCTGGTCGGTCAGGCCCAGCAAAGCGGCCTGGATCGAATCCTGCTGCCAACCACCCGTGCGTTTGTTACCGCGGCGCGCATAGGTTTCCAGGCCAATTTCAAATTCGGGCTTTCCGACACCACAGATCGGATAGGGGAAAACCGCATAAAGCTCAGGGTTTTCACAGTTTTTCCTGTCGGAGTAAACATGCGCTGGTTTCAGCCATTTCTTGTCAGCTTCCTCTGCGATGGGAAGTTCCTTCACCTCGCCGAGGAGACGCTGCCAGCGCGCTCGCTGTTCAGCAGTAGTCAACGGCTCAGGTAATTGAAGCAGTCCACCCAGAACGGTTCGCAGGCCGGCGACAACGGGAAGCGGATCCTCGGCGGCATGCCAGGTTTCCAGCGCCTGCGCAGGCGAGATATGCAACTTGCCCTCCGGCATGCGTTTGTAATGCTGGTCATAGAAGAGCACCACCTGATCCGCAATGGGCAACAGCGTCTCCTTTACGAAAGCCTCCTCCCCGGTATTTAGGTAATAGGCCAGTAACATGGTGGACAGTTCTAATCCGCCATCCCAGTAATACCTCGTATACGGGCACTTCGAATACACATCCGGATTATCCTTACCCATGCCAAAATCCTGTTTTCGGTTGAGTCCCCACATCTGAGTGGTTTCGGAAAAGAACACCCCATCATGGCCAAAATAGCGGCGCGTTCGTTCTTTGAGAAGCGGCAGCATATTCCGATACATGCTGAAGAGCGGTGCCATCTGGTCGTAATCCCCCGAATAGAGCATGGGCCAGTAGATAAGTCGGGTATTCTGGAACCAGTAGGGACCACCCCATCGACGGTGGTCCGGGCCACAATAGGCTCCCTCAGGAACATTCTGATAATTATCCATACCATCCACGGTAAACAGGGATCCATTAAACTTAATGGGGTAGTTTCCGCGACCGGCACAGGCCTGGACCCAGCGTTGGAGCTGGTAGGCCAAACCCGTCGCCTCCGCATTCGCAGTCCCTGACACATCGATATAACTGCGATCCCAAAACACCCGCCACCATTTTACATGGGTCAGCCAGGCAGTTTCAACCGGAACCGCTTCCACACTCTGTCGCTGTTGCTCAAGGTGAGTCAGCCAATCCTCAGGCGTTTTTGTCTGTTCCGTCAAGGCATGGATCCTCACGTGAAGGCTTCGGGTGGGCGCCGAGGTCACCAGCGTTTTATCATCTTTGGACTTCAGACCTACGCCGGAAATCAGGCCGCCAAAGGTGCGATTCATGAGCGGGTCGGTAAATTGATCTACCAATTCTCCCAGATGCTGAAATTTCAAAGAGTCGGCAAAGATACTGTGCACATTCCGCTGATACCACCGGACCGTCTGGCCATCAGACGGCAGAATCACATCCTTTTGAGCTCCACCTTGGAGCCATTTACCTTCGGCCCGCCAGCTTTCCAGAGCGATTTCTGCCGTGCAGGGTGCCGAGCTTTGGATATCGACATGAACCACCGGACGATTCGCATCAATCCAGAAGCGAATGAAACGTTTCTGACCGGCAACGGAGGCGTCAATGGTGATGCTTCCGGTCTTCAAATCCAGCTCTTGCCGGAACTCAACCCCCTCTTGAAAAAGCGGTTTTTCAAGACGGACTCGAACCCGTCCCAGTTTCACCAATTCCGGATCCGGCCCACCGCCGGTCCAAGCATCACTTTTTGAAAGATAGAAAATCAGATCCCCGGTCGGCTCCACCCACACGTTCGCGGCAAGATCCCCATTCCCGATCGGCATGGACCCATTGTAGTCCTTGCTGGGCGAGGTCCACACGACATTAAACTTGTCCATGGCATGCCCCTCTCCCGCCAACAAAGTGGATAGTGGATGAAGACAAACGAGGGAGGCTATAATGGATAATTTTTTCGTCATTCTGCGATTCCTTATTTTATTCAAACACCATTAGTTCAGATGCTTTTCCTGCTTCAGCCACGCGACAAAGTCACGCACCTGCTGTCTCAACGGTTCATCATCGGCAACGGCACCTTTTCCTACCAACGGATCATAGAACACCCCGACCACATTCTGACCGGGCTTGGTCCTGAGTTCTTCCACAAGTTTCTGCGCCGCGCCAAGGAAGTCCGTTATGTGATCGGTATTATCGGTGCGGTCAGGAACATCCTCGCTGGTGAGGACTTCAAAAGCGATTTTTCCGGTTTTACTGACGCCATCAAACCCCATGGGCAGTTGTCCCTCCACCACAAAATCAACCCCCAGTCTCTTCGCTTCTTCCGCGATGACGTTTCGCGCATCTTTCTCGGACCACGTCGGAGGCTTTTTGTTACGCGAGACAATCACGGAGTCGACATGTTGACCCAAGCCATGCTTGAACACCGGCGCCACGATAAGCTTGCCCGCGCCCGTCATGTTTACCCCCGCGTCTCCCGGCAGAGGATGATCCAAACTCGATGCGGGTTGACTCTTTGCAAGGAGATGCCGGCTGTATTGTTGAGTAGTCGTCCTGGCCAGCCGGTCGCGCTTCATCGTGGCTTCAATCAATCTCGCGTCTCCCGGGGGCAGGGTCGCAACAGCACATTTGCCGGCTTCAATACCATCGGCCGAAATGTTTAACCGAATGGTTCCCGCCTCTCTCTTCGACTTCACGATCACCCGGCAAAGGCCGTAGAACGTTTCCACCTGATTGCCCTTGAAGGGCGCGTGGTTCATCGCGCTGCCGTTATCAACGCCTACCAACGTGCCCGCTCCTTCGACCGAAACCCGAACCCACCGGTCCGCATCCCGACAGACCACACCCTGTGCATCCACCAGGCGGACCTCTAAAAAGCTTAGATCGGCGCCATCCGCGGTGATCTCGGAACGGTCCGCGTTCACTTCAAGTCGCACCGGTTCGCCCGCTGTACGCAAGATGTTGGTGCATACCGCCCGACCATTGGACCGGCCGATGGCCTTCAACTCGCCGGGTTCGTAGTTCACCGGCCATTCCGCATGCAGGCTCTCCGCACGGTTGATCCGTTTCACGCCGAGGGATCGGTTGTTGAGGAAAAGCTCCACCTCCTCGCTGTTGCCGTAAATCCAGACCGGTATGGGCTTAGCGTTGTATTGTGGCCAGTTCCAGTTCTGTGGGACGATGTGCACCGTTGGTTTGTCGGCCCAATCGGCCTGGTAGATGTAGTAGGAATCCTTTGGGAAACCGGCTAAATCAATGATGCCGAACAGACCATTGCGCGCCGGCCACGGGAATGGAAAGCACTCACCCAGATAGTCAAACCCGGTCCAGGCGAATTGACCGGCCACCCATGGCGACTTTCTCATAGCGATCAGCGTTCCTTCGGATCGATCATTTCCCCAGAATTTTCCGTATCCGGTACACTCGGAGTTGTTCTTGATATTCTGAATTCCCAACTTAATACCTCGATCATTTACAATCTCATACGAATAACTGTCCCGTGTCATGAAACTGGTCGCATTCTCAGTCCCGATCATGGGTTTCTTGCCTTTGAGCTCGGGATACGCATCCAAGCAGTAATTTTGGCCATAGACGTCCAGCGCCGCCGTAATTCCGACCCGTTCGCTGGCCTTTGATGAATTGCAGGCCGCCGTCACAAGCCGGCTGGGATCGTGCTGCCGGCAAATCTCGATCAGGCGCTTGGCGATCACACCACCCTGCCCGGGAAACGTCTCCCGGTGCTGTTCGTTCATCTCGTTGCCGATACTCCAGATGATCACACTGGGATGATTGCGGTCACGCCGGATCATGCTGGCCAAATCCCGCTCATGCCACTCCTTGAAGAACTGGTGATAGTCATTCCCCAGTTTTTTCTGTTCCCAAACATCGAACGCTTCAGCCATCACCATAAAGCCCAGGCGGTCGCACATCGCGTAGAATTCCGGCTCGCGCGGATTGTGACTGGTGCGGATCGCATTACAGCCCATCTCCCGCAGGATTTCCAACTGACGCTCGAGCGCGCGGGGAGAAATGGCGGTTCCGAGCGCGCCAAAATCGTGGTGCAAGCAGACCCCCTTGATATCGACATGCTCACCATTTAGGAAAAAACCCCGGTCGGCGGTAAAGTCGCAGGTCCGTACGCCCAGCGGCGTGGTATACATATCCACCGTCTTTCCGTCCGCCTTGACCGTTGAGACAACCTGATACAGGTCGGGCGTGTCGGGAGACCAGCGTTGCGGCTGAGTCACGACAAAGGACTGGTCGAACGGATGCTTCGCCCCCCCGGCCACGCGCTGCCTGGATTCCGCAGTCGCCACCGCAGTGCCCTGTGGATCAATGATCACGGATGTGAGGATCACTTCCTCGGATGCTCCCGATGTATTCTCCACCTCGGTGCGCAGACGAACCGTTGCCTTTTCCCTGGAAACGTCAGGTGTCGTGACAGTGGCACCCCAGTGAGCAACATGCACCGGATTCATTTTCACAAGCCAGACGTGGCGATAGAGCCCGGCTCCCGGATACCAGCGGCTGCCGTTCGGTTCAACATTCACGCGAACCGCGATCTGATTTTTCTCAAGACCGTATTTCAGATACGGCGTGAGGTCATAACGAAACCCGACATATCCATTCGGGCGACGCCCCAGAAGATGCCCATTGATCCACACCTGACTGTCCATGTAGACGCCGTCGAAATCGATGACGATGACCTTACCGATGTCGGATTCCGGCAAGGTGAACGCTTTGCGATACCATCCGATCCCGCCGGGAAGATAACCGACCGATGAGCCGCCGGGCATTTTAGGATCATACGGCAGTTCAATGCTCCAGTCATGCGGCACATCAAGCGTCCGCCACTTGGAATCATCAAAGTCCCGCTTTTCTGCGCCTTCCACATCACCGAGATGAAAGGTCCAGGCCTCGCAAAGCGCTTCTTTTGTCCGAGCGCTCCGAAGATCCGGTGCGCAGAGACTGGCGTCGGTCGCCGCCAGAAGAAGAATTAAACCCATGAATAAACAGGTCCTTCGCGTTGCCGGCAAATAAGTGTTAATTCTTATCATTTCAGCACTTCAACAAGGGAAACGTTGCGAATGGCCAATGACCCGTCGAGAGCGCCCACGGCAAACGTCAGCCAGGTCCGTGATGGGTCATCCCCTTTGGGTGAACGTACTTCTTGCAGAGTCGTGTTCACCGTTTGGCCACCCTTCAGCCTGCTTTTCTTTGTCGCTCTCAGCCATTCGCGAACCCACCCGCTGTCCGTGTCGAATTGCCCGGTGAATTCGACCACAATGACCTCCCACGATGCCGCAGGTGTGAACAATTTGCTTACATGCCCGAGTTTGCCGGGGTCATGAAGGGCAACCAGATATTGGCCTGCGCCTTCTCCTTTTGCTTCGTATGTCAGCTTGTACTTTTTGCCCTTTCGGATATTCACCGCCTGATTCAAGGTGATATAACCAGGCTTCGTGGCCCTTAGTTTACCGAGATGGAATTCACCCTTCTCGATTTTCGCCTCCGGAGCTGTAACTCCTACCTCACTGGGCACGGCCATTTCCCAGTTAGCTGTCCCCTTGGAGAAATTTCCATTTTCCAGTAACCCGGCCCTGGCGCCAGTCAGCAGCATGATAAACCCAGTCACCGTCAGCAGTAATTTTTGTCGAGTAGTCATAGTATGTCCCTCATATATTAATTTCTTAACTCAGCCTCCAACCTCACCCATCACCTTCCGAGACAAGGGATAACGCGCTATCGCCGCCAAGGCCGCCACACAGACCAGCGGACCAACTATAAACGTGGCCGCGCCCAAACGCCAGATGGCTTCAGGCGTTTGTGTGACATGGGCCGCATCGCTGACGAACCCAATCCCCGTCAGCGTCCAGCCGGCCGCCATCAGACTGAAGGAGATCGCCAATCGCATCGCGAGACTGAAGACCGCCGAATAAGCCCCGTCCTTGTTCACCCCTGTGCGGCTCCGGTGCAGTTCGGCCACGTCGGCCATCATCGCCGTTGCCAGCGGCAGCATGATCCCGTTGCCCAACCAATACGTCGCATGGAACATGACAAACAGCGCCAGGGCCGACGTCGTGCCGATCGGGATGAAACCGGTCAGGAACAACAGCGCCAGCATCCCATTACAGACGACGCTCACGGCGCCACCCAGCAGAACGGCGCCTTTTTTGTCCAGCCGGGCCGCCAGCCAGGCCGAAATCGCGGCGCCTAGCGCCATCCCGATCATCGTCGAGCCGTGCGCAATGGACTTTTCATACGGCTCAAACTTCATGAAATAGACATACACGTACATCTGGAGCGAACTGACCATGACCATGCCGACACAGACCAGGAAGATGTACACGAACACCCAACGCGGGTTCGGATCGAGCACGATCTGCTTCATGTCCACCCAGAAGTTTTCCTTCCGAACGGCCTCCGCACTCCCCTTGGCCACCCGCGTATCCTCAATCCACCGGCGGGTCAGCCAGATCACGATCAGGACAAAAAAGACGGTGGCGATCGAAAAAGCAGCACCCATATTGATAAAATTCTGCGGTACGGTCGTCGCGATGATCTTCACCCCGTCCGCCCCCACGGTGTCGCGGTAGAAAATACTCCACGCCAGCGCAGGTCCGGCGAAGTTGGCCGCCATGTTCAACACCTGCCGCACGGCCTGGATTTTCGAGCGACTCTCATAATCCCCGGCCATCTCAAAACCCAACGCCAC
>CAIZMS010000064.1 GCA_903934155.1 uncultured bacterium
GGTGTCGAGAGTCGAGTTTTCCGGAGTTTCCCGGACTTGTCGCCACCGCCAGGGTCTGGTAGTCTCCCCAAGTCGTTCATCAAGCGGGTGTACCTCAGTTGGTAGAGTCTCTGCCTTCCAAGCAGATGGTCGCCGGTTCGAACCCGGTCGCCCGCTCCATTCTTTTCAGCATCGCCTTCAATTCAACCCGCAACTGGTCACGGGCAGGCGCGGCTTGCCGAAGCACCTGCGCCACCTTGTCGAATTCCAGGATGTCTACATTGTAAACGTCGGGCTTGATGTAGATTTCCGGCGGGCAGGCCTTTAACTTTTCCGCAATGATGGCATTCTGCATGATGTCGAAAATTCCCACGATCGAGCGGAACAGGTTTGGTTTTCCCTGCCTGAGCGGATCCCGGCGCCCCATCAGATCAAGAGCCACCACGACATCGCAATCCGTCAGCACGTCATGCGGAACCGGGTTCACTCCGGCGCCGTCAATCAAAACACGACCCGCCACCCTTACAGGAGTCAACAGGCCGGGCAAACTCATGCTGGCCCGGATCGCCGGAAGCAGCTCACCGGATTCCAGCACCACCTGTTGCGAGGACCAGAAATCGGTGGCGACAACACGAAGGGGGATCTTCAGCTGCTCAAAACGGGTTACGCCCATCGCCTCCTGAACCAGGGCCATAAACCGATTCCCCCGGAACAGGCCATTGGCGCCAAACTCCAAATCCTTGAATTCAATCCACCGCAACATGGCCTTGAGGGAGGGCAACCGGTGAAGCGGATCGTTCTGAAGCAGCTCGCCAACCCACTCGCGAATGGCGGCAGCGGACATGCCGGAAGCATACAGGGCGCCCAGCACCGCTCCCAGGCTGGTTCCGGAAATACGGTGAGGCCGGATGCCCAGTTCGTCAAAAACCTCCAACATCGGGATGATCGCCAATCCCCTGACTCCACCCCCACCCAATGCCAATCCAATCTTTGCCATATCACTTCCTTTGTCTGGGCATCGTAGCACATCCCTTGTTTTCAGCAAATCAACGAAGCAAAAACACTTGCCAGTCGCACTGTCCCCCGATAGGTTTCGGGGGTGACCATGAAAAACATTCTGGGGTTAATCCTGATCGGGGCGGAATTCTGGTCCTCACCGGGCTGGGGACTCGACAATCCCGCTACCCCCGTCGTCAAGGTCTCCACCACCGTCGTGACCCGCACCTCGTCCCGTCCCAAATCCCCTTCCCCCACCGGCCTCAGCCTGATGCAGACGGCCCTGCTTCAGGCCGCACTGGATCGAAACGGCTTCGGGGTGGGCCTGATTGACGGACAGGCGGGATCACGAACCACCCTGGCTCTTCGCGACTATGCCCGATCACGGGGTCTCAGCGAACCCGATGCCCGCGCCGAATTACTGGCGGATCCCGAACCCGCCACGGTTGTCCACACACTCACCAACGAGGATCTCGCCAGTGTGGGCACCGCGCCCGGCGACTGGGTGGAAGCCGAAAAGGTTGCCAGCATGGCCTGTGCGAGCCTCGACGAGGTTCTTTCGGAGCGCTTCCATGTCTCGCGCCGCTTCCTGCAACGATTGAACCCGGCACTGACGAATTGGTCCGGCGTTACCGCTGGCACCGGGGTCACCCTCCCCAACACCCGCCCGACCTCATGGTCTGTTCCCGCCTCCCGCCTGGAGGTGGATTGTACGGAATACCGGATCCGGGCCTTCGGCGCCACCAATGACCTGATCGCCTCGTTCCCCTGCTCCATCGCCCGGAAGCTTCACAAGGTTCCGGTGGGCGATCTCACTTTGGTGGCCTTTGCCCCGAACCCGAATTACACCTTTGATCCCGAAAATTTTCCAGAATCCGCCCGGGCTCAGGAGATCGGGCGAAAGATCATCATTCCGCCCGGCCCCCGAAACCCGGTCGGCGTCTACTGGCTCAGTCTCAGTGCGCCGGGATTCGGCATGCACGGAACCCCGCACCCGGAAACCATCGGCCGCCGCGAATCGCACGGATGCTTCCGGCTGACGAACTGGGATATCACCACCTTGGCCTCCATGGTGGAGGCCGGCACACCGGTACGGGTCATGAATGTCCCGGCGGAGGATGCAGAATAATATGAATGGAATACTTTCTTTTGCTTGGGTTGGACTGGGCGGGCTTGTGGGAAGCCTCTGCCGGTATGGCCTCACGCTGTCGCTGAGCGCGCCTGCGGCGGCCATGCCCTGGGGAACCCTAGCCTCGAACCTGGCCGGGTGCTTTGTCATCGGCCTTGTCAGCCAACTGGCGGCCGATACGGAAATCCTCTCCCCGGGCACGCGGCTTTTCCTTGCCACCGGATTCTGCGGCGGGTTCACCACACTCTCCTCGCTGGTCTATGAACTGGTTCAAATGGTAAAAACTGGTGAATGGCTTTATGCCCTGCTTTATCTGAACGGAACTTTTTTTGGCGCGGTACTTGCCTTTTTGGTTGGCGTGAGCTGCATCGGACTCATCCGGAGCTGGGGGCATTAAGAAGGAGTAATCATGAAACCTGAAAGCGAAGCGACCTTGTTGCGGATTTTCATCGGCGAAAGCGACCGCCATCATCATGTTCCGCTCTATGAGGTGATCGTAAAAAAATCCCATGACGCCGGCCTGGCGGGCGCCACCGTACTACGGGGCCTCATGTCCTACGGCGCCTCCAGCCATTTCCGTTCCGCCCGGATCCTGGATCTGGCCTCAGACCTCCCGGTGGTCGTCGAGATCGTGGACACCGAGTCCAAAATCAAGGCCTTCCTGCCCCTCATCGACCAGCTGTTCGAGGAAACCCGGTGCGGGGGACTCGTTACCCGCGAATCGGTGCAAATTTTGAAGTACAGTCCCGGGAAATAACCTTGATGAGCACTCTCCCTGTCCTGCACTCCCTGCCACCCCTGCCCCGGTCGACTCCCTTCAGGCTGGGGGTAACCTCGTATGTGTATCCGTCTGATATCCTCGATAATATTCAAAGACTGGCACCGGTCGTGGACGACATTGAGCTGGTGTTCTTTGAGTCGGCCGACACCTCCAACTTACCCACACCAGGCGAGATTGAAAA
>CAIZMS010000065.1 GCA_903934155.1 uncultured bacterium
AGCTTCCGAAGGGATGGGAGAAGTGGGATGGATGGAAAAAACACGTCACAAGGAATGCACAATGAAAAAAATCCTGATTATTTCGAATGAAAACAGCGAAGTCGTTGAGAGCCTCACGGCTGAATCCAATAATTATCAGGTTGCGGCCGATACCATGCTGATTCCCTATGGCGATCATCCACACAAGAACGGCGTACAGCGGTTTACCAGGGAGCATGCGGACTCCATGGTTTCGAACTTCAATGGCTTCCTGTCGAAGCTTGGCAGATTGTTTGGCGGGCTGCCTGTCTACATTGGCCATCCGGATGATCCCGCCTTTTCTAATCAGCACACCGACAGCAAATCATACGCCTGGATTATGGGTATGGAGGCGCGGGATGATGGGCTGGCACTGATCCCGAAATGGAGTAAGCCGGGCGAAGAGATTGTTTCGAATGCCCACTACAAGTTTTTCTCGCCGCGCTGGGCTTGCAAGCCTATTGGCCAAGAGAACGGCAAGGCCATCCTGGCACCGATCCGCCTGATATCGGTGGGGCTCACCAATATTCCCCAGATCGCCGGGATCCCGCCCCTGGCGAATGAAACAATTGCCGAGGGCGCAGTGCCTCCGGATAAACCCAAGGAGACTGGTATGGAACTGTTGAAGAAGTTGTTGGCGTTGTTGGGCTTGGCGGAAACCTGCACGGAAGAGGATTGCCTGGCGGAGATTGGAAAGATGAAGACGGGCATGGAAGCCGCGAGCACCGAGGCGAACCAGGCCAAGGCCGAACTGGCCAATGCGCAGACAAATTTCCAGGCGGAACGCGGCGCCCGGATTGAGATGCTGATCTCCAATGCCCTGGTGGCCGGGATCCTGACGCCGGCGCAGAAAGAACAATGGCTGAATGACCTGGCGAATAACTTCGCTGAAAAGACAATGGAACTGTCGAACATGAAGCCTGCCATGAATGTCACGTCTCAAACCAAGAGTCTTGGCAGCCGCAAGCCGGAAACCCTGAGCAACCGCGACCGCGTATTGACGCTGGTCAATGAGCGTATGGATAAGAATGGCGAGGATTATGAGACGGCTTTCGCCGCCGTCAGAAAGGAGAATCAGGGGCTTTTCGATGTGATGAAACAGCCCGCCAAGCCCACGAAGTAATCCCGTTCGTTCCGTTCTGTTTGATGTTGTTACGAAACTAGAAACCAAAATAAGAGGAGTTAGATTATGAAGAAGCTGATTGCAATGGTCCGGAGAATTACCGGAATGAAGATGGTCATCTGCTGCAATATCTCCGAGGGTGTGCATGGGGATGGCTGCGTCTCGAAACTGACCGATGCCGCACTGGCTGTGCGTAACGTCCTGGTCAAGATCGGGAGTGATATCTCCCACGTCGCCGTCACCACGGCCGGCACGGAGATCCCGCTGGGTGTCGTCAATGACGAAGCCTCGGCGGCCGAAGAAAACGTCAACGTCCAGTTGCTTGGCTCAAAGCAGGGCACGGTATTGATGGTGGCGTCTGCGCCGGTCACCTCCGGAGACCTTCTGCAGGCCGCCGCCGCTGGCAAGGTTGCCACCTTGGGCACGGGTGGGAACGGAACGTATTACATCGTCGGTCGGGCGTTGAATGCCGCCGCCGCTGATGGCGACCTGGTCGAGGTCGCGCACTGTGTCCCCGTCCAGCG
>CAIZMS010000066.1 GCA_903934155.1 uncultured bacterium
CGGGGGGATGTCGCCCCCGACATGCAGGAATCGCAGTTGGCGATGTTTAAGATTGTGATTCTTGGAAATCTGAGCGCGGAAGAACTGGGTGAAGAGCGTGCCCGAACGCTGGTGAAATTTGTTGAGACTGGTGGCAGCCTGGTTCTTCTGGGCGGAACCAAGGCGTGGTCGCCGGAGGGGTTTGTGAAAACGGCCCTGAAGTCAGTGCTACCAGCCAAGTCCTTTACTGCCAAAGCGCAGGAAGGTGAATTTCCGGTTCGCCTGACGGATCAGGGGCGTTCGCATGCGGCGTTTGCCGGGGATGTTGCATTTTGGGAGAAGGTGCCCCCTGTGCTTTCTATTTTCCCCAAGGTGATTCCCGCGCCGGCGGCCCGTGTGCTGGTTGAGGCCAAGACGGCGGAGGGTGTGCAACCGATGATTCTGGTTCAGGATTTCGGGCAGGGTAAGGTGGTGGCGATATTTTCTGATTCAATCTGGAAATGGCAGTTGAGTCCCGATGCCCTCAAGAATAAGCCGTATTCCCGGTTCTGGAACCAGTTGGTGTCTTGGTTGTCGCCCAAGCTGGAGAAAACGGAAGGCAAGGCTTGGGATGTGTTCATGGATCGGGATCAATGCTTCCTGGGTGAGGAGGTCGAGATTACCGCACGGTGGACGGGTGCGGACAAACCGCCTCAAGGGGCCGTTGTAAAGGCCGAGATTACCATGCCGGACAAGCGAAAAGTTCCCTTTTCCATGACCAGTCAGATGAATCAGGTAGTGGATGGGAAGTCGGCCCCGGTCTTCAGCGTCAAGTTCAAGGGTGAGCTGGCGGGGATGTATTCTGTACTGGCGGCCTCCGATACCGGGGGGCCGAGGCTGGAGTCTGATACCTTGTCATTCTCAGTCAAACCGTTCACTCCCGAGTCCGTGCCTCGTCCGGCTGCCGTTGAAATCGTCAAGGCCGTTACGGCGAACAGCGGGGGAGTGTTCTTCGAGACAGCGGAGGAGTTGGATCGGGCCCTAGCCGCCCTTCAGCCGAAGAAGCTGGAACAGGAGATTTCGGAGTTCAAGTCATTATGGCAGCATTGGGCGATCATCAGTTGCCTAATCGCCTTGATCTCGATAGAGTGGATCTTCAGAAAACTGAGAAATCTGACCTGAGGCAGGAAAGGAGCATGTCGTGAAACGCGTTAATCGGATTCTGGGTTTGGTTTTTGGTGGGTTGGTGTTGATGGCGGTTGCGCCGGTGATGGCTGAGTCAAACCTGTGTTTCAACAGTTCTTTTTCCTCCACGAACGACCCGTTTGAGGGCTGGGGGCTCGATTACGATTGGTCGGGTAATTCCAAGCAAATGGGCAACCATAAAAATGCTTCTTTTCTTCCTGAATTCAAGGGGAGATCGAACGTGTTGAAAATGGCCATTCCTGCGGGTTATGAATCCAAGGTTGAGACTCCGATCATGGAGTATGAGCCCGGGGCACGATACAAATGTACTTTTGACCTCTACGCCGATATCGGGGGCATGCGGGTACTGTTTCTTGGCTACGCATTGGCGCCCGGAGTCCCGCCCGATGATTTGCCGAAGTTTTCGGATTTGAGGCGCATCTATAAGGGGGATGCCCAGGATGCAAGCGGTGCTTCATGGAAATCTATGACGGTCATTTTCCCGAAAGAAGAAATTTCGGAACTGGCCTATAAACATTTGAAGAAAGTTCGGTATATGACGGTCATGATGTTTGTGCCTGGCGCGACTTTCGGGGCAGGAACCTTTTGTATTTCCAATGTGAAAGTGGTGAAGTTGCCCGGAAAATGCAAGGTGCTGAAGAGTGCCTTGAAATAGTCTGGGGACTGATTAAGGAAAGGAGAATTCCCATGGCGCCTGTAATGCTGATTGGACAGCTTGTTAAAGTCGGTCGGATGCTGAACCGGTGGAGTGCGGAAGTCAGATTCACTGTCGGGATGTCCGTAATCCTCTTTATCCTGGAGAGTATGGCGGCGACGGATATCATGCTTCGTTTCCAGCGGGGCGGGCGGGTGGTGGCTTGGGGGCTTTTGGTCATTCTCGTTGGTGTGCTGGTGGAGCGATTATTCCGGGTTTTGTCCCGACGTCCATCGCCCGAGTTGGTTGCGGTGAGTGTTGAACGGACATTCCCTCAGCTCGATAATCATCTGATCAATTTCCTCCTGTTTTCGGCGTCCGGACGGAAGGATCCCTTTACGGCGGCGTATCTCAAAATGGATATTCCCCACTGGAGCGGGCTAGATTTCCGGGCTATGAAGGATCTGCGTACGCTACGGCGGGCGCAGATTGCGCTTGGGGTGGCGCTTGTTATGACCCTGGTTCCTTATCCCCTGGTGGGCCAGGCCTGGCCGGTGGCGATGGGGCGTATCATCAATCCGTTCTCCAATGTGGCGCCGGTGAGCTTGACTCATATTCTAAGCACCGCGCCCGGAAATTCGTCCGCATTGCAGGGTGGGAATGTTGCCGTGTCGTGTCAGGCAAAGGGGAAGGCCGGGCATGAGGTGTGGTTGGATGTGCGATCAGCGGACGGGACAGCGAAAACCTATAATCTGGGTGCGCTTAAGGGGCGTGGGGTGGAGGGATTCTCCAATACCTTCTTCAAGGTCACCACGGCCATGCAGTACCGGTTCCGTGCCGGGGATTCATTTTCGCCGGATTGGTATGCAATCTCCTTGCGTCCCCCGCTGGCCTTCACCTCCATTTCGGTGAAGGTGGTGCCACCGTCCTATATGGCCATACCCCCACGCCAATACGATGCACAGGCGGCGGCGATTGATGTTCCGGCCGGATCCGTTGTATCGTTTGAGGTGCATTGCAATACTCCTGTGCCTGGTATTGCCCTCGCCGGGTTCGGTTCGTCTGTGGCCCTGTCCCGAAAAGGGGATGACAAGGTTTGGGAGGGAAGCGTCATTGTCACCAACGGTTCCGGATTCGTGCTTTCCGCCACGGCGGCGAACGGGGATCCGGCGGAAACCACGCTGGGTTACAATCTCATGCTGGATCGTCCCCCGACGCTGACGATCAAATATCCCAAGCAATCGGTGGTTTTGTTGCCCGGTGGCGCACCCAGTATCGATTTTGCGGTCTCGGATGATTTCGGACTTGATGAAATCACAGTCGAACAGGTTCTTGACTCCGAAGATAAGACGGCACCCGCAACCGTGTTGAAAACCTACAAGTGGGTGACCTCCAAGACGAGGGAGTATACCGCGCTCTGGAAGGGGGAGATTCGTAAAACAACCGATTCCGGAAACCTGACCTTGCGGGTTGTGGCCAAGGATAACCGGCCCGGAGTTAAGAATGTCACCCTGTCGTCTTCTTTGGTGTTTACTCTGGATGAGGCGGCGGTTGCGGCAAAAAAACAGGAGGAGGCCGCGAAGAAGACCTTGGAAGACTTGAACCGAGTGATTGAGCTCCAGCGGGAAAATATTACTCGAACCCGGCAGTTACAGGGGATTTTGAATACCAGCGCCCCTGACCAGTGGATGGAGGCGGGTGCCCGCCAGGAAGCCATCCGGGGAATTGTCAGGCAGGTTATGGAAAAGGGAGGCGGACGCAGTTTGGGGAATTTGCTTGGGACGGTCCGGAAATTATATGCCACTGAAATGGCCGAGGTTATTCCCGCCTTGCAGGGCGTGCCTGGGGTCAAGGAAGCCGCGCAGAAGGTGAAGCAGGTGGGGCGCGCCCTGTCCATGGAGGAGAAGATCCTGCGTCAGCTGACCTTTGCCGAGGAGGCCGCAAAGCGGGCTCTGGATGACAGCAAGAACAATTCCTTGATCGGGATTCTGGACGGGATCATCGGGCAACAGGATAAAATCATCAAAGCCACCGGCCTTTGTATGACCCAGGGTATGGCTGTGGCGGCTTCCGTTACGGCCGATCAGGATTCACTGGGCTCCGAGGTGTCGGCGTTTATCAAGGCCTGTCTAGCTGCCGCTGCAGCGGGGCAGGGAGAAGACAAGGATAATGCCGCCTTCCTGGTATCCATTGCCCAGGGATGTGAGAAGGATAAAATCGGGGGCGACATGCTTCTGGCGGCCGAGCAGCTCGAAAAGAATGCTCCTGCTGTTGCGATGCCTCATGAGCAGAATGCGTACTCAAAACTTCTGGCCGTCAGAAAGAAATTCGATGAGGCCACTGCCCTGGCGGATAAGGAGAAAGAAATGGAGATGGTGGAGGCCCTCAAGGAAGCCAGCGCGAAACTGGCGAAACTCAAGGCCATGGAAGAGAAATTAAAAGACGCCATGGACAAGGTTGAGGAGAACAAGGATAAGAATTCCAAGAAGACCGACAAGCTTGAGGAAGAGGCTGAGGAGATCAAGAAAAACATCAAGGAGGCCTTGCAGGAAATTCCCAAGGATCTGGATATTTTTGCACACCTGAATGTCGGTAATGATCTGGTGGAGGATGTGTTTTCAACCTTTGAGGAGGTAACCCAGGAGGAGGGGTCCGAAAACGCGTCGGCGGGCGGGCCTGTGGCCGAAAAGGCAGTTGTCAAACGAGAAATGTTGGCTGAGGGAATGGAGAAAGTAAAGGGATTGCTGGATGATTTTGAGATGTGGCTGGGTAAAAAACCCGATGCAACAAAGATCACGGCTGAGGCCGCCGACAAGCAGGAGATGCCCGAGGGGGTTGCCCTGACTCCCCTTCAGACCGAGATGAATGACATCATCGGCGATCTGCTGAAGCAGGACAAGGAGGAGGCGAAGAAGGCGGATGATGGTGCCATCAATGCCGCTGTGCCAGATTTGGAAATGGGGGGGGAAGTAAAGGAAGGTGACACCACGTCGTTCTCCGCCAAGGGGAAATCAGGGAATACGGAGCCGGATCACAAGGAGCAGGATGGGCGCTCGAACATCGGTCGGCAGGGCATGGCGAATGGTGAATCGGCTGCCGCTTCGGGGACGATCGGTAAAGGCGACGATAATATCGAGGCCCGGCGAACCCAGGATCCCACCCAGTCGGGGCAGGTCACGGCGGATGGCGAGGCGGATACGAAGGCCACCGGCGGTGGCAAGCTCGGATCCGGAAAGGGCGACGGTTGGGGCGATGGGGGTGGCACCACCCGTATGGATTCGACGGAAAAGGGATCCGGGGAGCAGAGTTTGGCGATGATGGCGAAACGGGCGGATTCCACTTATGCCCAGGCTTCCATGAAGGGCATGCGATCCGACTCCCTGAAAAATGCCGCGCATCATCTGCGTCAGGCCGAGGATGCCGTTTCCAAGGGAGCTCCGATCGGAGAGATTGCGGAATGGAAGCGAAAGGCCATGGCTGAACTAAAAAAAGCCAAAACTGAACTGGGTGAGGGGAGTGCGGCCAGTCTGGATGGTCGGAATTCTACCTCGCTGGTGAATGATATTGTTGAGGCGAGTCCCGATGAGGCGCCTGCGAAGTACCGGGGACTGGTTTCGGAATATTACAAGAAACTGAATGAATCGTTGTAGGGCTTTGATTCGGGAATACGATTAGGATTACGATTACGATTATGATTACGATAACTCGGCTAATGGTTTTGTGTGTCGGGGCGGTGGCGCTTCTCGTGAATCCTGTAAAGGCGGCTGACGCTTCGGAGTGGGCGGTCAAGGATGCCTCGATCCGATTCGTGTTGGATCTGACGGTCAACCCCAGTCATCCCACGGCCGGGTATTTTGTGGCGATTCCGGATGGCGGGATTTTGCCCGGTCCGGCACCCGTGGCCACGGTCTTCGATGATAAAGGAGTCCCCTTTGGCAAGTGGTGTGCTGTGGCACAATGTGGCTAAGGGGTGCGGGGTGGTCTTTCAGACTCCCGCCGCAGGGCAGTCTGTGGTGATCTATTTTTCCGGAGCGGCAAAATCGAAATTGTGGACTCCGCAGTCCGGGCTGACTCCCGGCGTTATTTTCTGCAAGAGCTTTGGAACCTCGTCCCAGCAAGCTGCGCACCAGTTGGGTGAACTCGGTCGTGTTGGGGCCAAGGTTCATTATGGTAATCAGGCATGGACTGCCGGGGAGTATAAAGGGGATACGATTCCCCTTGCCCTGGGGGAATCGCGCCCGGGCGGGACCGCGATGTATCTTTTGGCCCATGTGATTGTCAGGGATCCCGGGGCTACTTGGGTGGCCCCTCTAACGCGAGCCGGGCAGATGGATATTGTGATAGACGGAAAACCGATTGGCCTGTCCAAGAAAAACGAGAAACGGGGAGGGGTGGGTGGGACCGTCCAGCTTTCCGCAGGACCTCACCGGGTGGAACTGTACGGGTACAATTCGACAGGGGGAGCCATGGGGCCGATGATGTTTACCTGGCGGACTCCTAAAACCACAATCCAGGAACTCGGGGGACCGCGTGCCCCTGATCTCAAGTATCCCGGAACCCCCATGTGCGAAAGCAGGTTCCCGAGGGATGATGAAATCGTCAAATCCGGCTCCAGTCAAATTCGGACTATTCAGGCCCAGGATGGCGGGCCCATTGCCAGCTTCAAGATGTCTCCCGGAAATGTATTTTGGTTTCCGGGTGAGGAGGCGATCATTCAGTATGGGCTCAAGGTGGAATCGAAGGGCAATCCGGCGGGAACCCGGTACTGTTGGACGTTCGATGGCATGCCGGGAGCCTTGGCCGCAGGTTCCGAATTGACGTGGCTGTTCAAAGGGGGGGAAGATACCTGGGTCACGCTTACGGCGGAATCGGGCGGGAAGCGATCCATAGCCCGACTCCTGTTCTACCCGTTTTCCGAGGAGAAGAGCAGCATCGCGTATGATTCGACCCGTGCGGATTTTCGACAGGCCTGCCTGACTATGGTGAAGTCTTTTTCTGAAAAGGAAGATCCCTTTTCAGGCTGGACTCCCGGCATGTGGAGTAATCTGTTCAGGGTTCTGGATCTCCAGATGGAGGATCCGTTGCTTGGCTATCTTGTGACGCAGCGGTGGGACTTCCTGAAGAAAAAACTGGATGATGCGCAGAAGTCGAGATTTCAGGATTTGTTCCTGATTATCAAGGCGCGCCAAAATCCGAAAGAGGCGCTTAAATGGGCGCAGGAGTTCTGTGCTGGTGACTGCCCCCGTTCCCGGGTTGTGATGCTGCAGTTAAAGCAGGCTGAAATCATGATGTATTACCTGAATGATTTGGAGGGAGCCCGAAAAATCATCATCCCACTTTTGCTGTCATCGGGTGATGAGGGGGAATGGGCGAGAATCAGGATGGGCGACCTGGAATTCCTGTCCCGTAACCTGAATGAGGCCACGGGACGTTATGGGGAGGTTCAAAACCGATCCAAGGCAGGTACTCTCAAGGCAGTAGCCCCTGCGACTAAGTTTCATGGAGCGACTCTTTCCGGGCCAGTAAAGTCGGCTGATTTTGCGAAAAGGAATACGCCTCAAAAGAGTGTCGTCAGCAAGCCGACTGAATTTGAGACCCCTGGTGCTGTAGCCGAGTGGAAGCTGTCCGCCATCCGGGATGTGGCCGCCTCAGAGACGGTCGGGGGGCTGATGGATCAGGGGTTCTATGATGAGGCGTTTCAAGCCTTGAAGACATGGGAGCGGTCGTTCCCGTTGAACAAAATCACGGGCGATTACATTCTTCGGGAGGCGACGCTGTATATGGCGTTGAAGGACTACAAGCGGGCTCGTGTGATTCTCGCCGCCTATTGCGAGCAGATTGATGCTTCGAATTTCCTGCCCGGGGCTATGAAAATGGTCAGGAGTTGCATGATCTATATGAATGAGCCTGATGCGGTGGTGAATAAATACTATAACGAACTCCTGAAACGAACCAGATC
>CAIZMS010000067.1 GCA_903934155.1 uncultured bacterium
AGCCCAAAAAGAAGATTCACCACACTGGTGGACGCCGAACTCCGGGCGGCGTCAGACCGCGCCCGGAGGTCGCGGTCCACCTGGAGAATATCCAGTCTCTTTCGAGCCCCTTCATCACGGCTATCTTCTCCGCAACGCCAGGGAGAGGGCAAAGAAACCACAGGCCCAAAGGACAATGGTCGCGCCAGTCGCGGTGTTCCAATAGTAGGAACAGACCAGGCCACACACTCCGGAAAGAAGACTGACCGCCACCGCCCCGAGCACATACCCGCGGGTATTCCGCGCTAGATTCCGCGCGGTGGCCGCCGGCAGGATGAGCATGGAATTAATCACCAGGAGCCCCACCCACGGAATGCTGACGGAGACCACAACCGCCACCAGCACCGAGAACACCGCCTCCAATATCCCCGCCGGAAAGCCGCGACTGGCCGCCAGGGACCGGTTCAGACTCACAAAGAAAAAGGCATTGAACAGGAACACCCACAGCACCGCCACCCCGCCCGAGACCACGGCCAGGATACCCAGTTCACCGGGGGTAATGGTGAGAATGTCGCCAATCAGATATCGCGAATACCGGGCAAACCCGCCGCCACGCGACAGCAGCACCACGCCCAGCGCCACCACAAACGCCATGACCAGGGCAATACTCGTATCCGGGGGAACGGCGCTCGTGCGGCGCATCAGCACCATCGCCACCGCCAGCACCACCGCAAATCCGACAATGGTCGCTGTAGGATCGACAATCCCGAGTAGTGCCCCCAGTGCCAGGCCGGTCAGGGCCGAATGCCCCATCGCCTCGGAAAAAAACGCCATCTGGTTGTTGATCACCAGACAGCCGAGCAGGGCCAGCAAAGGGGAGACCAACAATACCGCCAGAAGCGCATTGTGCATGAAGTCATACTGCGCCCATTCAAAGGGAAGATTCAGAAGCAGGGTATTCCAAATATTCATCACGCCTCCCCCGCCGGAAGGGCGCATTGCTCGTGTTCAAGTTGCTTGAACAGGGGACGCCGGCCGTCAATCTCCTGCTCGGTAAACCCGAATCCGAAGGTCTGGCGGATCAGGGGATTCAACAGAACCTCCTTCGGCGCACCCTCGCACAACACCGTCCGGTTCAGCAGGATCATCCGGTCTGAAAACTGGGCCGCCGCTGTGAGGTCATGGGACACCAGGAGAATGGAGAGATCATATTCCGTCCGCATTTTTGACACCGTCTGATAGAACCGCTCCATGCCGCCCTGGTCAAGGGCCGCCACGGGCTCGTCCAACAGAAGCAGTTCTGGTACGGGGGTGAGCGCGAGAGCCAGGAGAACCCGCTGGAGTTGTCCCACTGAAATCTCCGAAATCCGGCGATCTAGAAGGGTTTCCGCCCCAACCAGTTCCAGTTTGGCTTGCGCTTCGCCAGCCACCGCCCGACGCGTTCCCACCCAAAGCGGCCACCGGGTCAAGGCACCGGCAAACAAATCCATCACCGTGGTGGGCGAGGTGCGATCCAACTCCAATTTCTGGGGCACATACCCGATCCGCAGGGGTTTTGTGGTTTCAATATTACCGTGATGGATAAAGCGCAGGGAGCCGGTGTGGGGCAATTCCCCGACCATTGCGCGAAGCAGGGTCGTCTTCCCTGCGCCATTGGGCCCGATCAGGGCGGTCAGTTCCCCGCAATGCATGTGCAGCCGGATATGCTCCAAAACACGGGATCCGCGAAGTGTGACGCCAAAATCCACCAACCTCGTGCAGCACTCACCGCAGGAACGCATGAGTTTATGGGGGTTCTGATCCATTGGTGGTTTTCTTAATTTTAATCCTAATTCCGGGTAGACTCGGGTCTTGCGACCCGAACCCCCCACAGACCCGTACTAGCGAATTTCCCGCATACGGTTCTTCAAGATGATTGTTTCGTCTAAGCATAAGAATGAACGATACGCGGTCGCGGCAGTGGATACCGAGCCAGAATGCGTTTGAACCGCTCCCAGGGCATGTCCCTTTTCGATGAACGCCGGTTGAGCCAGTAGCGCCAGATGCGCTCGGCATGATAGGCAAAGTTGGCCAGTTGCCGCATATTGCCTGTAATGCCGTAGTAAGCATAGTGCCCCTGCATCTTTTGCTTCAGGGCTTTCCATTGCTCCTCCAGTGGCTCAGTCCGGTTCTGTCGGCAGAACTGCCGTAGGCCGTCCAATGCACGCGTGAGTCGTTTTCCCATTGTCTGCCTCGTCACGATGGCTCGTCCCTTGCGAGACGTGCCCCATTGGTGCGTGAAGCCCAAAAAGTTGAACGTCTCCCGCTTCCCACTGTTTCGTTCCGGTGGATAGAACGGCACCAGCCGTGTCTTTTCAGGGTGGATTTTCAACCCGTGCTTCTCGAACCGCTTAAACAACACCTCATACACCCGTCGTGCGTCCTGTTCTTGTTCAAAGCCCATGACGAAGTCATCCGCAAAGCGCACCATCCAGGCACGTCCCTTGAGGCATGGCTTAATCTCCTGCTCGAACCACAGATCCAACACATGATGCAGATAGATGTTGCTCAGCATCGGCGATATGACCCCGCCTTGTGGGGTGCCAGCCTCGGGGTAATTCATTACCCCTTTGTCCAGCACTCCGGCTGACAGCCATTTACCGATCAATCGTCGTATCACTCCATCACCTACCCGCTGATGCACCATGCTACGTAGTACGGCCTTATCCAGTGTGTCAAAGAACTTCGCAATGTCCGCATCTATCAGCCAGCATCCCCCCATTCCCATGACCTGTTTCCAGATCGTGTTCAGGGCTTGATGCGGTGACTTCTTTGGACGGAACCCCATCGAGCAGTCAAGGAACTCCTGCTCGTATATCGGCTCCATCACCATCACTACGGCTCGTTGCAGGATCTTATCCTCCAGCGTCGGTATCCCCAGCGGTCGGGTATCTGTTTTCCCTTTCGGGATATACACCCTTAGTACCGCCGGTGCCCGATACTGATCGCCTCCTTTTGCCCGATTCAGTAGCTCTTCCAGACGTTTCGGCAGTTCATGGGAATATTCCTCCCATTCCATGCCATCCACGCCCGGCGCGCCATCCTTTCGAGTCTTTTTACAGGCTTCCTGCATCCAGTCCATATCCAGATAGTGGTTCAATGACACCAGTGTCCGTCCCGGCAGCTTGCGCGCCAGCTCGGCTATCCGTGCCTGTTTCGTGCACACATTTACAGACGTCAAGGCATCCTCCGTGTTTCCAGTCACAGTCCAATCATCCCGGCGCACCCCTTCCCTCGGCAGGCTCCCTTCGGGCAAGGTTCGCCTCCCTCCAGCGGTACTACTGATGCGCTAAGACTTCCTTCGCCTTTCACCGTCGTTTCGTTGCCTTCACTCCGGTTTATCCCGTTTGCAACTGCGCTTCGTGTCCCGTCTTTCTCGGCTCCCGTTCGGGTCAGTTGCGCCCCAATCGAGTCAGGTCGTTGTTAATCCGGTTTCAACCTATTCCGGCTTACCTACGGGAAGGCGTTCGGCTCTCCCAGGTTTCCAGGGAACCCCCTCGTACCTTTGCCGTGCTCTCAGACCCCGCCATGCGGCGCACCCATGCCATTACGGTCACGCTCGATCGCTCCCCCTATTACGTCCAGGAAAGCTCCATGGAAGTTGATTACTTTCGTGGCTCTATCACACGGCTTCAGCACCCACCGCCTACGCTTCCCGATTCGGCTTTCCCTACACGGGCAAGGCTGGCTTCCGGTTGCCTGGCAAGCTCTACCGGACGGGATTTGTCTTACCCGCTGGGTTCCTGTCGCCAATTTCAGTTGTCAGTTATCTCCTTACTTCTCCAACAACCTCCCTTCGCGCTGTCCTTATCCTGGCGCGACGTAATCGTAATCATAATCGTAATCGTAATCGTAATCCTTTCCGGGGCAATCGATTACGATTACGATTAAGATTACGATTAAGATGGAAAATCACGCTTAAGTAAGCGCTATTCTCCTGTATACACCCACAAATACAAGGGACTACCAAACAATCCCCAACGGCTTCAATATACAAACACACCTCCTGCAATAGCCCCATGCATATTCCGACATATTTTGTGCATATTTGAGTAACTGCGGCGGTCGAGGATCCCGCTTCGTCCCGGTAATACATATTCTTGACAGCGTGAGTAGAATTCATGAATATGGTGCTTAATCGAGTACCAAATGGAGTATCTTTTTATGACTATGATGGCGGTACAGGAAATCAAAAGACGGGGAATTTCGGCGGTGGACGAGGGACTGGCGCATGGACCGGTCCACCTCATCAAAAGCAATCACCCCGCCTATGTCGTCATGTCCGAAGCAACCTACCAGGAAATGCTGACCGATCTGGCGGAAGCACGGCTGGCAGCCTCCGAAAATGACCTGAAGGCAGGCCGGGTTCGGCGGGGCACGTCTGCCCAATTAATGAAGGAATTGCGTTCCCAAAACTAAAACCGCCCGGAAAAGCCCATGCCTCACTTCACCCTGGTTTGGACGGAAACATTCTCGCGGACAGCACGTAAACTCCTGCGGCGCCACCCCGATCTCACCGGCCTCTTTGAGGACATCTTGAAACAACTTGAGGCTGACCCCCATGCTTCACGTCTCCGGTTACATCGACTGAAAGGCCAGCACAAAGACAAACATGCCATCAGCCTTACCTATGCCTACCGCATTATCCTGATTATCGTGCTG
>CAIZMS010000068.1 GCA_903934155.1 uncultured bacterium
CCGATCTCACAAGCAAGCAGGATTTCGACCGGACTATTAGATTTGCCGCCTTCAGTGGCGAAGAGCAGGGTCTTTTAGGAAGTGATGCGTACGCCCGGCAGGCGGCAAAGAACGACGAGCTCATTGTTGCTGTCTATAACATGGACATGATCTCATGGAACCAAAATTCCCATGTGGCTGAGATCCACACACGTATCCCATCAAATCCCGGCTATGAAGGGGATATGGAAATCGCAACTGTATTCACAGATGTGGTCAGCAAGTATGATCTTTCAGGTGATATTAATCCGGTCATCCTCTCAGATGGTGAAGAACTGTCCGACCAGGCCTCATTCTGGGAACAGGGATATCCCGGCATCTGGGCACTTGAAGATGGCAATAATGATTTCAATCCCCATTATCATTCTCCAGACGACCTCCATGAAAAGATGAACATGAAATATTACACTGCGTATGTCAAGGCTTCCACTGCTACAGTAGCACACCTTGCGGGGATTTCTGGTTAGGAACCGATACTTTTTTTATTCCCTGATTCTTTTTTTCGGGAAACGCGGTGCCATGGTACTGGACAACAATTTATCATCCAACTCCGGATAATACTCATGGATCCGCAGGAACACATCCACATCATCAGCGCAGGTGACAGCATCCATAAGACCTATCCTGCAGTTCTTAAAGATCTCCGGACCGTCACCCACACGTTCATCTTTGCTGAGAAAGAGGTCTATACCAACTCGGCCCGGGATGATAACCAGAAAAGACTGTGGAAAGTTGCCATCCGGGACGCAATCGATGCGGTAAATACCATCTCCCTCTCACGGAATATTTCCTGTGCACTGGTCTGCATCGATGCGGCCATGTTCGATGCCATTCGTGATCCGGTGCTGGCGATATTTAGCGATCATCCTGATGCCCGGTACTCGTTTGATATCTCAGCCGGCTCAAAACGTCTCTCACTTGGCCTGTTTTCTATGTCACTCTGGGTGGAAGGCGACTCCTATTACGCATTTGGAAATTCCCACACGCGAAGAGTGCCGGTTCCGACACTTCCCACAAAGAACCTGCCGGCCAATCCGCACTATCTTGTAATTTTAACCATTCTCTTCCGGGGGCGGGAGCACGGGAAGGGGGCAAGTACGCTGGTACCAAAAGAAACGTTGTTTAACGAGACAAAGGTCTGGCAGATCCCGGTCCGGGATGCTCACGCCGTTGTAAACGCGGAATTTTTTGCAGCGGACTTGGCCGGTTTGAAGCGCCGCGCGGAGGATGCGCGAGGCTTGGCGCTCCTGGAGTTTCCACTTGAGGCCCCAGGCGCGGGCGGTCTTCCAGTCGGCGGGGACTTTTTCGGGGCGGGGGGTGATGTCGGAGAGTTTCATTCGTGGTGGAGGAAAAAGGCGCGGCGCTACAGCTTGAAGAGGCTCGCGAGGTGGGTCTGGCCGGCGAGGACGGGGACATTCAGGTGGAGGAAGGCGCCGCTGGGGGCTACGAGTTGGACGGCGTAGCCTTGGGTCCAGTTCGTGGGGGCGGTGTGCTGCCAGAGGGGCTGCATTTCGCAGAGGCAACCGGGGTTCCAGGAGCCGATCACGCCCGTCCCGACCATGCGGATGATGTCGCTTTGGGCGCGGTGGGTGTGGGCGCTCACACAGTTGCCGCCGATGCGCGCGATCGTGGCGGCCACGGCGTTTTTCGCGGTGCTGATGCCGTGGAAGAAAAAGCACTTGCCGCGTTTGATCACGCCAGGGATCGGGAGGCCGTCGTAGAACTCACCCTGGCGGCGGTAGGGGATACC
>CAIZMS010000069.1 GCA_903934155.1 uncultured bacterium
CCATGTTACACCCACCCCTGTTCGCGATACCACCGTGCCGTTGCACGAAGCCCCTCCCCGGTCGTCCGGCCATAGCGATACCCCAGCCTACTCGTCAACTTGGAGGTGTTGAAAGAACGATCCTTGGTGAAAAAGGCGACCCGTCGCCGGTAAATGGGCGGCGCCCAGCCGAACGGGCGGCACACCGCCTCGCACACGGCAGCAGCCCAGAAGAAGGGCCAGACGGGAATGCGAACTATTCTGGCTTTCCGACCGTACTCGGAACTGATGATCTGCAGAATATCCGCCAGAGCCAGTGCCTCAGGATCACCCCCGATAAACACTTCCCCCGCCGCCTGGGGATGAACGGCCGCCAGAATGAAAATCTCGGTTAGATCATCCACATGGATCAGGTGATACAACTGACCCCGGGCACTGCCGAGTACGGGAATCAACGGCCACGCCGCCATCTTGAAAATTTTCAGAAGCCGCTTGTCTCCGGGCCCGTAGATTGCCGCCGGGCGGATCACCGTGAAGGGCAGGCCGTGCTTCGGGGCAAAGTCGCGAATCCACAATTCGGCCTCCAACTTGGTCTGCTGATAAACATCACCCGGACTGAATGGATACTCCTCATTGGCGGGCGGGTTTTCGATATGACCGTGAACCCCCACCGTCGAGACATGAACGAACCGCTTGAAACCGGGATTCTTCAGCGCCGCCTGCGCCAGAAGCTGGGTGCTTTCAACATGGACTTTGCGATACGTCTCATCCGTTATCCCCGCCTCGCGATAGGCGGCCGCTACATGGAATATTATTTCGACCCCGGCCACAGCCCGCTCGACGGTCGCCGGGTCATAGACATTCCCCTCGATCCATTCAATCGGAAGCCCTTCCAGTCCGTCACGCTTGGACGAAGCCCTGGCAATAGCCCGAACCCGCGCCCCACGCTCACACAGTTTTCGCGTTAAAACCGCCCCCGTAAACCCGGTCGCCCCGGTCACGAGAACCAGCGTCCCCTTCGGAAGTATCATTTCGTCAGTCATACATAATAGTGCACTATTGATTTATTTTGCCTGCTTGAGCCAATTGAAGGTAGTTCTCACGACTGACCACTTTGCGACCGCTTTTCTTTTCAAGTTCGCGACGGGCGTTTCCTGCGACCTTGCCACCGGAGCGGGCGGCCTGTTTATTTTGCGGGAAACCCTGGGCATCACGGTTCCGGGCAATTTCCGTGGTGGCGGCCTCGCCCAACATGGAAAAAATGAGTTCAAGATCAGTCATATGGTCGCGGAGGTTCTCTCGCTTGAGCCGTTTGAACTCGGCGTACTGGGTGGGGGTAAGGCCAAAGGTAGCCAAGGAGATTTCCGCCGTAAGGATGGCGTATTCGCGCTGCTCTTTGACGCCACGCTTCTTCCATTCGTCGGTAAGTTCATCGCGGATGGCAATGGAGCGCATCCGTTTCTCGATCCAGTCAGCCGAATACCCTTTGGCCCGATAGAGGGCACGGGTACGTTTGGTGGCGAGTTCAGGGTCTTCAATCTCCTGAATCCGCTCATAGCCAACCTTGGCAAGCCAGCGCTTGAAGGGTTCCGCCTTGGGGCTGGGGATGGATTGGAACAGTCGGAAAACACCCTCGGTGTTGGCGCAAAGCATCGATTGCTCGCCTCCTTCCGTGGGGATGGAAAGGGTATGTACAATTTGTACCCACCCTTTACCCAGTTCCGGATCTCGTTGCTTCATGCGCTGGATATATTGCTTCGGGTCGCGCGATTCGATCAGAGCAAGGACAACATCCTCCACAACAAACCACCATTCGTTGTTATGGATGGTGCGGCGCACTTCCTTCCGCTGGAACAAGGCGATACGGGTTTCTGGATTATTATTTGAGTCACTCATGGCTATACATGTCAGTTATCCTTACGCTATTCATTGTCCTTTTCTGCGTCAAGGCATTCCCCATGCCCTCGGAGAAAAACATTCGACAGGGCTGCGGGCATCCTCTTAGTATGAGGCACTTATGGCGGGATTGATCAAAGACATTACGGCACACCGGGACCTCCTCTCCATGCTGGTGGCCCGGAACATCAAGATCCGGTACAAGGA
>CAIZMS010000070.1 GCA_903934155.1 uncultured bacterium
GAGCACGGTCATCCCGGAATTGGAAGTGCTCTTTGTCGATGACGGAAGCCGTGACCAGACCTGGGTTCGCATCCAGGAAGCCAAAGCGCGGTACAATAGCGTAAGGGGCCTGAGCTACTCCCCTAATCGCGGCCAAAGCCACGCCATGCTGGTGGGGTTGCAACTTGCCGCCGGGGATGTCCTGGTAACGATCGACGGCGATCTGCAGAACAATCCCGCCGATATTCCCCGAATGCTCGCTGAACTCAAGGAGGCCGACGCCGTCTGCGGATTCCGTGCCAAGCGCAAGGACACTTGGGCTCGACGCGTCGGGTCACGCCTCGCAAACCGGGTGCGAAACTGGGCCACTCATGATGGCATCCGCGACACCGGGTGCAGCCTGAAGGTATTCCGGAAAGTCTGCGTGGCGGACCTCCCGCATGTGGAAGGCGTTCACCGGTTCATGCCAGCCTATTTCAAACTCAACGGGCGCTCCATCAAGGAATTGGCTGTGGATCACCGGGCTCGAACCATGGGAATATCGAAGTACACCAATATGAAACGCCTACCCCGTACCATTTTCGACCTCTTCGGGTTCGTGTGGTACCGGAAACGATATCTAACCAGACTCGACGCCAGCCAGATCGTCTCAGAATAATGTGTAGATGAAAGGCGCAACCGTCTGACCGGCCACAATAAAGACGGCCAGAAGCAGGAGCACCAGCACAACGGGAATAATCCACCAAGCCTTGTTGTGCCAGGCAAAACTCAAAAACTCTTTCAGCAAGCGCCCGAGATGTTTTAAAAAAATCATGCCTGTCCCCTAGTCTAAGGCGTATTCCGTCCGCCAATTCGCTTTGTCCTGCCACGGCGGTTGATCCTTCTTTGACAACACAAACGAGCCAAGCACCAGAAAATCCATCTCGGTACGCATAAAGCAACGGTAGGCATCTTCCGGCGTGCAGACAATCGGCTCCCCGCGAACATTGAATGAGGTATTGATAATCACCCCGTAGCCGGTCTGGCGATCAAATGCCTTGATCAAATCGTAATAACGGGGATTGCTCTCGGGCGACACCGTCTGAACCCGGGCCGAGTAATCCACATGCGTAATCGCCGGGATATCGGAACGCACCTGGTTGATCCGGTCGCGGATGGATAAACTCCCGACATCATCCAACCCCCTGCACCGACCCTTCTGCACCTGTGCCACCAGAAGCATATAAGGCGACGGGCGATCCAGTTCAAAATAGTCACCCACCCGCTCCACCAGGCATGACGGTGCAAACGGACGGAACGATTCGCGGTACTTGATCTTCAAATTCATCACCGCCTGCATCTTGACGGATCGCGCATCACCTACAATGGAACGTCCCCCCAGGGCTCGCGGACCGAATTCCATACGGCCTTGCACCAATCCGATAACATTCTCATCGGCAATGAGTTTGGCAATCTCAGCACCCCAATCCTGAGAGCCATATTTCCTCGCAGGATACTCATTGGCTTTAAGAAAGGCTTCAACAGCATCATCCTCGATGTCCGGACCCAGCAACGACCCCTGCATTGCATCATGGACATTATCCGCAAGTCGCGGCTGCTTTTCGACTTGGTACGCGACCATGAGCGCCGCCCCAAGGGCCCCGCCCGCGTCGCCCGCCGCCGGCTGGATCCAGATATCTTTGAAAATCCCTTCCCGCAACAGCCTCCCATTGGCCACACAGTTCAGGGCCACACCACCCGCCATGACAAGATAGTCCTCCCCGGTGATTTCCCGGGCATGTTTCGCCATCCGGATCACGATTTCCTCGGTCACGACTTGGATGGATCGAGCAATATCCATTTCCCGCTGTGAAATTTCACTTTCCGATGTGCGGGCCGGTCCGCCGAACAACTTGGCGAACTCGTCATTCGTCATCGTCAGACCGTCCACAAACCCGAAGTACTTCAAGTTCAGACGGAACGAGCCATCCTCGCGAAGATCAAGCAGGTTATCCTTGATGATATCCACATATTTCGGCTCGCCATAGGGAGCCAACCCCATCAACTTGTATTCCCCTGAATTCACCCGGAAGCCCGTGAAATAGGTGAACGCCGAATACAGCAACCCGAGCGAATGCGGAAAATGAAGGTCTTCCAGAATCTGAATCTGATTGCCGTCCCCCCGCCCGATTGCACTGGTCGCCCATTCTCCCACGCCATCCAGCGTCAGAATGGCCGCTTTTTGGAATGGGGACGGGAAAAAGGCACTCGCGCCATGAGATTCATGATGCTCCGGGAAATAGAGTGGAGGCATGGTTTTGATCCCACACTTCCCCAAGGCCACCTCAATCTCCATGGGAATCCAGAGTTTCTCGCGCAACCACAGGGGAATGGCCATCATGAAGGATTGCAATCCGGCAGGCGCGGTACTGAAATAGGTTTTCAAGATGCGCTCAAATTTTCGAATCGGCTTGTCGTAGAAGGCCACTGCATCCAGTTTTCCGCCCCGCTTTTCCAACTCCCGAAGACAGTATTTCGCGGCATTCACGGGAAAATTCGAATCATGCTTTTTACGGGTAAACCGTTCTTCCTGAGCGGCGGCAACAATCTTTCCATCGCAAACCAGGGCGGCGGCCGAATCGTGATAAAAAGCACTGATTCCGAGAATATTCATCAGAATTGCCTCTTGTATTCGTCCAGATTCACAACGGGTTTCCGGGGCACCCAATAGGTCGGCGCATCAGTCGGAAACTTCCGGCACATCGGGTCAATCCCCCGGATCCTCAGAATGAGACGCCCCGGCACAAAAACCAGGTAAAACATCGGAACAAGAAGCAACCACGTGATGGCCGTACCGACTCCCTTACCGAACCAGCGCCCCGCCTGTTCAATCTTGGCAAACAGGGAGGGAATCAGAAAACCCGATATGAGCAGAAGGGCACCAAGGCTCCAAAGAATGCCGGCGGCAGCCGGCTTCCCCTTGAAATAAAAAAAAGCCCCGACAGCCGTCGGAATGACAGCCTGAATCAGAACCATCCCAGGGTTCGTTTGGGGCCTCGATACAGGAGTGACTTTCATGATTCCGGTGACTCTACCTGCCCCGTCCACTTCTTTCAAGGCTTCCCTGAATTATTTCAGAAACAGGAAAAATCCGTTTATAAAATGGACAACCCCAACCACCCCCACCGTCATCCCAGCAATCCAAAGCGGCTTTTTCTTCATGAGGGCGGCAATGGAGGACAGCAGAATGGCGATCTGAAGGAAAATAACCCCCATGCCGAACGCGGCGGAATGCGCACCGCACTCGAGCCGAAATACCTCAAGCGCCTCCGCCTTCTTTTTGATTTCCTCGCGCTCGTCTTCGTACTTCTTGATCTTAGCCTGGGCGCCCCCGATGATCTTGTTGTACTCGTCGACTGCCTCAGGGGCATAGGAACGTCCTTGCGCCATCAACTCCAACTGGAGCTTATCCCGATGCAATTCATAAAGATAGCCCTTGATGCTCTTCGCCTGGTAGTAGGCCCACTGATTCGCTTCCTGACTCTGGGTAATGACCGATTTCGTGGAATATCCCCCGCCTTTGAATGTCGCCATTGTGGCACACACCGCCAGGATAACCGTTGTCAAAGCCAACCAGTTCAACCAGGGTTCTTTTTTCTCGTCAGCCATAAAAGTCATCCTCTCTTGTTGAAAAGTCACGCATTGTGTGAATTTCAGGCTTCGTGTCAAGCGGCGAAGGGGGTATGTCTGGACACGTGAGCAGCAGTACCGATGGCAAGTGCGCATGTCACGTCATATCATCCTCTCGATCGACGCCCGCTTGGCCTCGTAGGCCTTACCCATACCGATGGCGATCGCCTCATCGCACAAGGCCTGCGCCTGCTCGAACTCCCCGCCGTCAATCGCCAGAGCAATTCCCCGCTCGAACAGCCGGATCGAAAGGCGGTACTGCCTGAAGGCATAGGGCATTTCATCGCGGGCCACCGGCAGGTAGCCCGCCGCCGTGGCCACCGCCGAGCGACAGACTTCACCGTCTCCGCATTGGAAGGCGTCCTCAGCCATCAGGTCGAACAGGAAGAACTTCACAGCATTCGGGATCGAGTTCGCCCGCCCGACAAAGTTGAGCAGGTACTTCCTGGCTTTCTCCGGGCCGCAAAATAGAGCCTCCTGGTGCCCCTCCATGAGGTCGGCAAGGATCTCGGCGGGCGTCTTTCGTATCGGATCTTTTCGGCTGGACATAGCGGCAGGTTGTCAAAGAATGGCGGCGAACACAAGGGCAGCCGGTCTGGTTTTGAAATGGCACCCCCAAGGAGAGTCGAACTCCTCTTAACAGGTTGAGAACCTGCTGTCCTAACCGATAGACGATGGGGGCACAATGGCCCGAAAAGAAGCCGCGTAATC